>CBDUZI010000084.1:0-13108 GCA_965371665.1 uncultured bacterium | reverse complement strand
CCTGCCCCCTTTACAAAAGGGGGAGAATGACTAAAGTCCGACAGACTCCTAGGCCAAGATAAAGGACTAACAGGTTCTCCGCTTTGTAATTCCTTTAAAAACCATTCTAAAGCTCTCCGGTGGCGGATATCCTCATCAATATCATCATTTTTCGGGAACATCATTGCAAGATCAATAGGAAATATTTTATTTTTCTCAAATACTATTCTTTCGGACTGCGACAGTTCTAAAACTCCGCATAAATAAATTGGAGGCTGATTTTCACCCAGATTATCCCGGATCCATCCTGTCCAAATCTTAAAATTAGGATCATCTCCGGCAAAACCGATCAAACACAAAACGTTTTCCATCATAGTTTGTTGCACCATATTTACAAAAGGGGCATATTGAGTGTGATAAGTCCGATAATCTTCTTCAGTAATGATAAAAGGTTTATTAGATGGTAAACTCCCATGAAGCTTGACAATTCGAGGCATCATGCTACAAGAAATGTCTGAAATATTATAAACAATATCATATTTTTTATGATAGATTCTTTCCCTTGATCCTTCGAGCAGCGTGTCATAATTGGTAGTAAAAACATCTGCCCAGGGCAAAGAAAGCAAAATTTCATGTAGCGGGCCAGGCTTATAATGTTTATCCGGAATGGCATTGCATATAAAATTATCCAAAGCCACCCTACCAAATACGGCTTCATATTCGCTTGCCAATTCTTGACCTTTTTTTAGCTTCGCATTTTCTTTTTTTGAAGGATCATTGATGTATAGTTCTTCTGCCATTTTATCTTTCAATTCTTTCCAACAAGGAAAAGGTTTGGCGTCATCGAAAACTTTCTCGGCATTACGACTAAACCCGGTTCCTACCATCAAAGAAGCTTTGCCGTGTTCTCGTCCACACCAAAGTTGTTTTTTAATTTGCTCAATATTCGCTTGATATGGAAAAGACTTATTTCCAGACATTAATTTAGTTCTCCAATTTCTGATTTACCCTGTGCAAATTTCGCGAGAACTTGTGCTTGGCACTGTTGCTCTTCATTAAGCAAAGGTATATCTTTTAAAATAGCCTTTGAAAACCCCACTCTTAGAATATATACGTCTGTCATTTGGAGCATTCCCCTTCCACAATCCTAATTTCCTCCTCCGTCAGCCCATATAACTCATATACCAGCCGGTTAATCTCCTTGTCCGTCGCGTCAATTTGACGCTGTAAAACAACCTTCTCATGTCCTTTACTTGTGTCTAATTCAACATACATTTCAAGCATTTTTCTAACCAGCGAAGTTATCCTATTGTATTGTTGCATTTCATTAGGATTATTAAGTTTGATATTTTTAATTGGTATAGTTTTTAAGAACATAGTCTTATAAATATAAAATTCGTTTGCTTTAGGAACCGTAGTTTTTTTGTAATACCATTCGATCAGGCTAGAATTAAGGATTCCCAAAATATAATTGATATCAAACAACACATCTTTCCTTAGAAAAAAACCACAAACTGTATCTCCGTAGTATTGTTTTCGTTTATCAATTGCAAATCGATTTCGATCAGATAGTTCAGGGACAATTATTTTTATATTTTCAAAATTTGCAATACTTCGTTGATTCCAAAGTTCATACCATTTTTTTGAAGAATTTGTGAAGTACGGCCTGGCGGAAATTCGGGATTTATTGTTTAGCAAATAATTATAATAATTTGTCGCTTTTTCTCTAATTATCCTTTCGTCAAATACTTTGCCATTTTCATCATATGGGTAGAACACATATTCCGAATTAGGTTCGCAATAATATCTCCGAATATTTTTACCTCTCAAACAAGGTTTAAAAAAGCTTTTCTCAAATCTTTTTGCTTCGATTACTTCTTTCGAAAGCAAATATAAATCGTTTAATCCAGTCACTATTCCTTCCGAGATGCTTTCAGCAAATTCGGACAAAGGTGCACATTTATTGTTTTCTACTATTTTCTTTACAATTAATTCGTCTCGATCATTTCTAAATATCCATAAATCTTCCGTTAATTTGCTTTGAAAATAATAATCTCCTGTTTCATTTAATCCATGTTTATAAATCAGTTTGTTTTTTGATTGATAGGGTTTCGAAAACACGAATATGCCCGTATAATTGAGAACCTTATCGAAAATTTGTTTGTGCTCAAAATCCACAATTGATGTGATGACGCTATTATTTAATAAATATTTTCTTATTCCTTTACCATGCTCTCTTTTAATAAATCCAGTCGGACATATAAATGACATTAATCCGCTATTTTTTAGAAGCTTCAGGCCCTTTTCAATAAATAAAACGTAGATGTCAAATTTACCTGTCGCACTATTAAAACTCCTTTTAAAATATTCTTTTGCATCCTTGAAACCATGAAAACCAATATACGGCGGGTTGCCGATCACGCAATCAAATCCACCTACCTTCATGATCTCCGAAAACTCGCGCTCCCAGTCAAACGGGTTGACGCGCTGGAGTTCTTCCGGGTCGGGCGTGAGCCGGTCGTTAAAGTAATCCGGCCCTATCAATGAATTTCCGCATTTAATGTTATCGGACAAATCCGGCAGGGCGCGTTCGTGGAAGAGTTTAAATTGATAAGCCAGGGTCCGGTTGGATTCGCCTTCCAGAACTTTTAATAACAAAGAGAGCTTGGTGACTTCTACTGCCTGGGAGTCTATATCAACACCGTAGATATTATTGGTCAGAATTCTTTTGCGCTCGGATGTGGTCAGGCGCCAGTCGCCGTCCCTGCCCTGGCAAATTGCCGTTTTCTTTCCCTTTGACCATTTTTCCGCCCCGTCTTTAACATAAAATTCAAGGTGCCAGTCCAGGAGTTTCTGGTACGCGCCAATCAGGAAAGAGCCCGATCCACAGGCTGGGTCAAGGATTTTCAGGTCGGCTGCCTGTTTCGGGGTTTTGCCTTCCAGCAGTTTTCCCACGGTATTGTTTACAATATAGTCAACAATGTATGTAGGCGTGTAATATACTCCACCGGCTTTTTTAACCTCAGGCTTTTCCTCGATTTTGGCATGATGGCCCTCGGTCAGGCGTATAACCTTGCCCAGGAATTGTTCATACACCTGGCCTAAAATGTCGGCGGTAAATACGGAAAATTCATAGGGGCTTTCCGGGTAATAAAGATGCTTGATTATACGTTTTAGGAGATCGTCGTCGATTTTAAGCTTGAGGGTTAATTCATCCGGATATCCGGACCTTCCTTTTTCTTTTTGAAAATGGAAAAGCCCGGAATTGTACCGAACATCCGCCTGGTTAAAGGTTTCGCAAAGGCGTTTATAAACACGTTCGCCATTAACATGCCCCAGGAGCCTGCCATATTCTTCAATGCCCCGGTCCTCGCAGATGCGCAGAAAGATGATGCGGTCCAGGGTCTTTTGCACGGCATAATTCAAGTCACGCTGGCTTAATTTGGAATTGCGCAAGGCCAGGTTCTGGGCCAATTCCTTGCGCCACTCGCTAATATCCTCCAGAAAGGCTTGATCCACCGCGGCAGTTCCGCGCCTGCCCTTGCCCTCGCCGAATTTATCAAAAGAACCTTTCATTACCGCGTCTTTGGAAAAAATCGCGGCTATTTCATCCCAATGATCAGCATATTGCTTATAAGTAAAATAATGGATTCTGGCTGTGTTTGGTTTATCGCCCTTATTGGGTTTTATGCGGCAGTCATAGATTGCGAATTCTTCAAAATCCGTCAATAGGGAAAGGGGCAGTTTGGCAGACCAGGCATAGCGCCGGAGTTGAAAGGCCGGGCTGGTGTCATCTTTGAGATTAAGCGAGGGTTTCTTGGCTTCCAGGAAAAACTTGCGCATGCCGCCTATTTGGAAACAATAATCCGGAGCCTTGGTAGCTCCTTCAATCTTGATGGCGTCTTCGTGGATTACGTCCTTGTAAGCTTCGGCATGCCCCTGCTCATTAGCCACATCCCAGCCCAGGGCCTTGAAAAACGGATCCAGGAATTCCCGGCGGAGTTGGGTTTCATTGTAATGGCCGGATGTATAGGCATCGAAATTGCGTTCAAAACGATTGACTAAATCCAGAATAACTTGTGGTGTGGGCAAGTTTTATCCCCCTCCCCTTAATCCCCTCCCGCAAGAGGCTATGTCATAACTCTGTTTCTGAGCAATTTCACTAAGTTTGTCATTTCGAGGCGCAGCCGAGAAATCTCCAAACGTCCTTTTAAATTACGCGTTTTCGTGGAGATTCCTCACTACGTTCGGAATGACAAAGTAACACAAATGCTTCTGAAAAACTGTTGCGACACAACCTCCAGGGGAGGGAAATTCATTTTGTATTGTCCGCTGCGGATATGATTTTCCTTTGCGGAAAAGTCGTAAGTAGGGAACAGGCATGCCTGTTCCCTACTGTGCCAATTTTACCCACAAAAAAATCAGAAGACGCATATTTTGAAACACTACTCGCCGGGCGGATGATATTTAGAGGGACGAGTCACCACATTCTGATCCGCATCAACTATTTTCTCCGGAAATAAAGATCTCTCAAGGTGAATAGACTTTATTTTGGCATGTTTTTTATCAGCTAATTGCAGGAGTTCAAACGGACAAAAAAGATCGGGTGGAATTAATATTTTGACTTTTTTCTCAGGGGTTAATTCCTTCACTGTCCTGATAGCTGGAGCAATATCAGAATCAGCTGAAATAATCAATGCCAGATCAAAACTGTTTTTCACAGCTTCTTTTACCAAGGTTACCGCTAAACAAACATCTGATTCTTTTTCCTCGTGTCCTATCCAAGTTCTGTTACATGTCTTACAATATCTGGGCTTTTTCTTAAAATTACCCATCATAACCTTAACCTCTGATATTTCCAGAGCCCTAACATACGCCCTATGGCGTTTTAATGGTTCCGGCAGCCAAGTAGCATAAGCAGAAAAATAAAAAATGGATGCGATTTCACAAATAGTATTATCTATAAAATTTTCTGCAAGTTTGTGAATATCCAGCCACTTTAAGTAATGATTATTTTTAGCAGAATCAAGGTTTCCTTTTTTATTTCTGGAGAGATTATCAATGGCGTGATATAAATTAAAACCATCCACAAAGCAGGCTACTCGTATCTTTGACACACAGCCTCCTAAAAAAAAACCACGAGCCGTAGCCCGTGGCATCAGGGGCTATATGGTGTCCCCTGAGATTATCTAATTATATTTTCAGCCTTCCTATTCATTTTGTCAACCTAATTATTTAATTTGAGTGAAAATGGCAGATTGTAACTCATATTGCAACATTATCAATCTTTCGAGAAAAGAATATTTGTAACCGTTCACGCATTTCCCCCTCCCCCGCTCGCGGAGACTGTGTCGCAACTCTGTTTATAAGGAATTTCACTAGGTTTGTCATTTCGAGGCGCAGCCGAGAAATCTCCAAACGTCCTTTTAAATTAAGCGTTTTCGTGGAGATTCCTCACTACGTTCGGAATGACAAAGCAACACAAATGCCTCTAAAAACCGGTTACGACACAGCCTCGCGGGGGAGGGAAATTTATCAAAGTTAGAAAACCTTTTTCTTATTTAACTCCCAATTCCTTCCCCGGCTTATCGCCCGCCGCCAGCGACATGGTCTTGCCTAAAAAATCCTCGCCCATCTGGAAATAGACCCGTGGCGGGTGCTGGAGGGGACGTTCAAAAAAAATCAGGCCGGTATATACGGTATCCGGCGCAATCTCCGTAGGCCAGAAATAATTTCCCGCCAGCCGGCCGATCTTTTCGATTAATCTCTCGGCCTCCTGGATTTCCTGAAGCTGGGAGGGAGGTTTGCCCAACAGCCAATTTTCCAGTTGGCATCGCCATTTTACCGGCCGTCCCTGTTTCATATATTTTTTCAGCCGGCCGTAAACCTCTACAATCTTTTCCTGGGGAAAATCAGCCTGAATCTCTCTCAAGCTCTGATCAATTTCCTGGGCATGCCGCGGCAGGAGAACACGCAGACGTTTTAAATAATCGGACGCCATCTCATCCGCCGTAACCGGACGCATGCGGTTATTATCGGCGTTCGTCAGTTGTACAAAATGACGCGAGACCCGCAGACTGGAAACCTGAGAACGATTCTCAATCCGCAGGCGAAGCATAACCGGGTCTTTCTCATCGTTCATCTCGGTATAGAAATCGGTAAACCCGATCTGACCGGAAGCTTTCCAGACGGCTCCGGCTGCCGGCCCGGCTAAACCCAGCGCCAGAAAAAGCATTCCCACTGCTTTCAATTTCTTATCTCCTTCTTTATTTTCTTCCGGTTTTCCAGCTTATTATGCCACGCTTATTTAATTCCCGGCAAACCGCGCCCAGGGGCAAGCCTACTATATTGAAATAGCACCCGGATACACTTAGCACCCAAGCGCCGGCGCGCCCCTGAATCCCATAGGCCCCGGCCTTGTCCTGCCATTCCCCGGAATTAAGATATGCTTCCAACTCTGTTTTCGGAATTTCGCGCATGCGTACGCTGGTTTCCTGTACCCAGGATATTTTTTCGCCTTGGGGCGCCAGGCGCAAAGCCACCCCGGAAATTACTTTATGGGTTCGGCCCGACAAAACCTTCAGCATGCCGGCCGCCTCCGGGCGGGAACGCGGCTTGCCAAACACTCTGCCGCCTTGCACTACCAGGGTATCCGCTGCCAGTACCCAGGCCTTCGGTTTAATCCTCCCTGCCACTTCTCCGGCCTTAGCCTCGGCCGCTCTCCGGGCAAACTCTCGCGGACAACCTGACGGAAGGCCTTCCGCATAGCGGGAAGGCACTACTTTAAATTTGAATCCGGCTTGGCGAAGAAGATCGCTCCTCCGGGGAGAAGCGGACGCTAAAATCAGCGGAGGAACCGTGTTACGGGAATTGCAAGGACTGGTCATGGAATATTACCCCGCGACTATCTCAAGACCCGCCGGACACCGATGAAACGGCGTTTCCAGTATTTTGAATTGGCATTAGAGATTTTCACATTTCCTCCGCTTCGCGAAGCGTGGATAAACGAACCTTTTCCCAAATAGATTCCTACGTGAGAAGGCCCGTGCCCGTTTACGTTAAAAAACAGCAAATCCGAAGGTTGTTCATTTCCCCGTCTAATTGTCCGGGAAGAAGCAAATTGCCGTTTACTGGTCCGCGGCAGTTTAAGGTTCGCGGCTTGGAGAAAAACATACTGCACAAAGCCGGAACAATCAAACCCTCGGGGAGTCTTCCCCCCGTAACGATAGGATGTTCCACGAAGCGCGCGGGCTTGAGCCGTCACCTTGGCTGCCATACCGGGAGCCGGCGGCCGGGGAGCTGCCGTAGCGCATCCGATTACCAGGCACCACAGCACTGCCCATCCCGCCCACCTCAGCGCCTGGCTTTCCGGACAGTTCAACCATCTCATTAATGATTATCAGGCTCGGATGAATTCGCAGCGTCGGCGGACTTAACCACCCGGTTTAGAATTTCTTCCTCGGCGTGATTTCGGGCAAGAAAAATAATTTTTTGTAAAGTCGTGGGCTGCCGGCAATGCTCTATTATTGAAGAAAATGTTGATTCCACCGCCAGCCGGAGTGAAAGTCCGCCCGCCCCGGTCTCAGCCGGCGGAAGCGCGGCACTGCTGCAATGGTGTTCCGAAGCCAGCCGCAAAGCCGCTCCCACCGCAGCCCGAATGTGTCTGGTTTCCAGACGCATATCCTGGCCCCAGGCCACCGCATTGATCAGATAACGGCTTTTTAATCGGCCGGCACTGGTCATTATTGCCTGTCCCATCTCGATCGGCCCATGTTTCAGCGCCTCGGTTTCTATGCTGCTACCCCCTATGCGCTTTAAATTTTCCGAATAGCCGGATGAAAACCAGAGAAAATTATTCGTCGGATGTATCAGAGCATCAACTTCCTGAAGAGCCAAATCACCCACCAGCACTGCCACTTTGGTTTTATTAATTAATACTTCCATGGCGCTTTCACCCCTATCTCTCCTTAAAAAAGTAAGATACAGAATATTAACACATTATTATTTAGTGGAAAATATGTTTTTGCATAAAATGCTTATTTATCTTATGATTGGTCAGTTATTCGCAGGTTGGAGCCTGCATCTACTAAGAGGCTGAGCAATTAGTCCGGGTTGTCATTCCGGCATGATTTTAGCCCTGGACTAATTCATCCAGGACAGGCCGGAATCCAGGAAGTTTATCCGTAAAAATACTGTTTTTCTGGACCCCGGCTAAAATCATGCCGGAATGACGGCCAAGGGGACACCACGGTTTATGTCAGGAGATTTAATGCAAAAAAAAGATCCTTTTAATGAATTGGTTAAATTGATGCAACAGCTGCGCGCTCCGGGCGGATGTCCCTGGGACCGCCAGCAGACTCATGCCTCCCTGCGCCCGTTTCTGCTGGAAGAAACCCATGAAGTGCTGGAAGCCATTGAGTCCCGCGATCCGAAAAACCTCAGAGATGAATTAGGCGACCTGCTTTTTCAGGTTATTTTCCATGCCCAGTTGGCGGCCGAAGCCCATCGTTTTGATATCTACGACGTGATACGGGGAAGCCTGGATAAAATGACCCGGCGACATCCTCACGTTTTTGGAAAACAACGGCTGCGCACTGCCGGGCAAGTCCTGGAGAATTGGGAAGAGATCAAACGTAAAGAACGCCAAGGCTCGGCCGAATCACTGCTGGCCGGCGTTCCCCGGACCCTTCCGGCCCTGCTGCGCGCGCATCGCGTTCAATCCAAAGCCGCCCGGGTGGGCTTTACCTGGGCGCGCATGGATGAAGCCGCGGCCAAGGTTTCCGAGGAAATCGCGGAACTGGAAAACGCCTTATTAACCCGGCGAAAATCCCGCATCACCGAGGAACTGGGAGATGCCTTTTTTGCCCTGGTAAATCTCGCCCGCTTTGCCGGCACTAACCCGGAAGATGCGCTGCACCAGGCAATCGGTAAATTCATCGGACGTTTCTCCCGTCTGGAACTCCGCATCCAACGAGGAAAGAAAGCCCTCTCAGATTTCTCCCAAGACGAGCTGCTGGAGCTGTGGAAACATGCTAAAGGCCGAGCAAGCCCACGGGCTAAAGTGGCTTGCGGAAAACCCGGAAAATCTCCTGTCTCTCGAAAAAAACGCGTTGCACGGAAAAATCCGGGCCGGCCTTAGCAGCTTGACATTTTTCCCTTTTACTGCTATCATTATGATAGCAGTAAAAGATGAGAGAGGAGGTCAGGCATGGCGCAGATATTGATTCGCGGATTGGACGCAAGTGTTGTTGCCCAGCTCAAAAAACAGGCCTACCGAGACGGCCGTTCCCTTCAATCGGAGGTGAAAGCAATCCTGGAGCAGGCGGCGCAAATGAATATGCATTCCGCCCTCCAACTCGCCAGGGACATCCGCAACAAATTCAAAGAACGGAAGTTCGGCGACAGCGCGGATATCATTCGAAAGGAACGCGAGCGTTGAGCGTTTATATTGTTGATGCTTGTGTGGCTGCCAAATGGTTTTTTGAGGAAAATCATACGGAAAAAGCCCTTAGTTTGCTGGATACTCACAATCGGCTGTATGCGCCTGATTTTATTTTAATGGAAATGGATAATGTTTTGTGCAAGCGCATTCGGAGAAGGGAAATCAGCGCGGATGAAGCAGCCGAAATCCGTTCGGCTTTCCAACGTTTTCCCGTACAATATCATTCTTTCACTCTGCTCCTGAATCCAGCCTACGAAATGGCAAATCTCACCGGAAGCAGTTTATATGATTGCCTGTATCTCGCTCTGGCCGCTCTTATGGGAGAGCGAATGGTAACTGCCGATCACCGGTTATATAATGGATTGAAAAACAGCCCGTTCACGAAGTATTTGCTATGGATTGAGAACGTGTAACACCGCTACGCCGCCCCGCCCATACGGAGCTTGAATAACCGGCGGAAGTATTTTCTGAGCACATCGTCTTTGACCTCACCCCGCACCTTTCCGTCTTTATCCCTAGCCCTCAGCAGGTCCAGCAGATACCCCAAGGCTCCGCGATAGCCGCGTGCCAGTAATACCAACGGAATATAGAAGGTTTTTCCCTGATAGGTGGCAAGCACTTCCCTGGTATTATCGATCTCATCCATCCCGGCAAACAATTCGTTGATAAAGGTTAAATGCTCTTCAATCTTGGGATCCTTGCAGTTTTCTTCCGCATAGCGGTACATATACCGGATTATGCCACGGACAAATTCGCCCTGCGCCCGGGCCTGGGCTTTCCGGCTGCGGGCCGCCAGCAGGCAGCCGTATTGCTCTTGTAATTTCCCACGCTCATTACTAAATAAATCCTGAGCCAGCGGGGTAGAAACATCTATCTTCTGGTCGCCAAATTTAGAACCAAGTCTCCCTAATTTGTTATCCACGTCTTTCCATGTATTTTCATCAAGCCTTTCTTTTCTTCCCCGGAATTTCTTTACCGGATAAACGCCTCGATTAATAAGGGTTTTAGTCTTTTCTAAGAGCCCGCTCTTTTCTCCTTCTACTTTCGGCAGCATGGCTTCGGCAATCGTCCGCGTCGGAAATTCATGTATTTTATTGCCGATTTTAACTTTGTGCATCTCGGCCACCGGGCTGGATACAAAAAGCACTTCTTGTTTAAAATCAGGCCCGCATTCACTAATCCGGGTAGTTTCGCTCTCCAGGTAATTGATTTCCCCGGCTAAATATTGGGCATTTTCATCTGTTATTTGAATCAATTTGCCGGTTTCCGCAGCATTGGCCATGGCTTCCAGGCATGCCTGCATTTTCCCCACCCGGTCAAAAAATGCTTCATTCTTTTCTTCAAGTCCCTCCGGCCGGTTATCTGAAATCGCTTGTAATATTCCGAGTAATTGCTTTATATATTTTTCTGTGGCCAAGGTCTCGAGTCTCTTAACCCGGCTTATCTTAGATACTTGGGCATTAACATCGACATCAACTTCGTTATACGTCATGACCACATCCGCCACGCCCGCGGCGATCATGTCACGCGACGCTTTATCCTTAAACGCTTTCTCATTTAAAAGCTCGTTAAATAGATCGCTTTTCTCTTCCAAAACATCCAGTAATTTATTAATCCCGGCTTTTTCACTATAATAATCCTTTGTTTTCATTGCTTCCAACAGCTTATCTATATCCGGTGCTTGCTTACCTAATGTTATATTCCATTCCTTGGCAATTTTAGCCATATGCAACACGACTCTTAATATTTCAGCCGGATTGACTGTGATCTCTTCACCTTTCAAATAATCCGCTACCATAGGTCCGGCCTCCAGCCGGTCGTGAGCATGGTCTCCGCCATGCCACAGCAGCCTATTGGTTCTGTTCCACAGCCAAAACCAACGTAAGCCTCTGCGTATCAGCATATCCTCCCTGACTGCCTGGTATCTCATGGTATGGCCCAGATGCAATCTTGCCAGCGAGTTGGCCCATCGGGAAATATGTCCTTTCACATATCCTCTGCCGGTTTCATCCTCTCCCGATAACCTCAGCGCGGCTGCCAGCACATGCTCTGGTACATAAATTTCCAATTCGTCTTTTTCTTCCTTCTCCTTTTCGATCAAGCATTCTATTGGCAGGCCGAGCAGCCGGCTTGACCAGTATCTCCAGAATTTCACCGCTTTTTTATCCAACGCCTCAACCCTGATCCGGTCCGGGTTGAAATTTTTCATATCAAAGTCATACCTGGCGCCGTACTCATACTTTAAATCGATTATGGCGGGATCGCTATTTATTTCCGCCTCTGAGGGCAAGGCCGGCACCGCCATGCCAAACGCCCCGCCAACTCCCATAATCACTCCCACCAGCGCGCCCAGCACAGTGATCCACCCCCGTCGAACCATGGGCAGCCCATCGAGCATTGGCTCATGCCTGCGAATGGGTTTATTGTACTCCAGGCGGGATGCCGGCTTCGAATCAGCCTGGTCAGTCTTAATTGCTGCACTTGAATGTGTTGAGTCGGCATTTTGAAGCCTGGCCGTTATATCTTCAATCTTCTTCGTAGGTCTCAGTACAGAAACTATAGCCAAAGCCGTCAACCCCACCACAGCCGCTCCGCCCAGGCCGAACACGGCATTTACTGCCAGGGCTAAGCCGGCGATCTGCATCAGAACAAAAGGCGAGGCAGGCAGACCATAGGCGACGAGTTCCTGTTTCCGTTTCCCCTTCACACCTATTTCATTGAGATAAACATGAATTTTTTCGTGGGCTAAGTAGAACCATTGCACAAAGCGGGGACGTAATTTCATGAAGGACTTTTTGACATGAATGGTTGAGGCGCTGGTATAGGTGAGATATTCTGCATTTGCAGGGGCATCTTCGGCATCCCTGAAAACTTTGATTAATTTATTCTTTTTCGGGCTGCCCCGATTCCGGCCTGTTTTTGCCAGCCATTCCCACAATCCATCCAATCTTCCGCTTGCATCCAAAGCCATAAAGCCGAATACCAAGGCTCCCAGCGTACCGCCGGCAATAAACAGCATTCCCGGCTGCGCCAACAGGCTGCCCAGGCTCAACGCCGGCAGGCTGTTGAGCAGCCAGGAGATAGCGCCGAAGCCCAGGCCTGTGATCAAAACCGCCGCTGACGCTTTCAGGCTTCCAAGCCAGGAGAAAGGATGTAAATCGAGTGGCTCACCTTCCCATCTTCTTGTGACACTTGCTTTTATAGTTTCAACCAAATCTAAATATTTTTCTACTCTGGCAAAAAATTTAGAATCATCTTCTTCGTATTCTTTTTTATATTCCAATAATGACGTTAATTTTTTCCTATGCTGTTCGGTCTTTTGTAGAATATCTTTTAATAATTCTTCTTTTTCTAATTTCAAAGTATTCTTCTTTAAAATTTTTATGCTCCGATCTATTTCCAAGAATATTTCATAAGTATCTTCTTTGATTTTATAAAAATGATAACGGCCTTCCGGATCCACATTAGAATAAAGTTTACAAAAGGGACAATTACCACAAAGAGGAAATTCATCTATACTTACTTTTTTAAGAATTTTCAGAGCTTCTTCTTCTTTCATTAAGAAAATATTATTTTCTGGTGTATCCTCATTTTTATCCTTAAAATCATCCTGGATTACAGCATCGAGCGCTCGGAAGTTGTCAATAGTTTTGAGACACCTTGCGAGCGAATTTAGTGTATTTTTTC
>CBDUZI010000083.1:0-13346 GCA_965371665.1 uncultured bacterium | reverse complement strand
TCAACCTGTCCCATTTAATCAGAGAATTTTAGTCAATTTATTGTAAAAACCTACAGATGTTCCCCTCCCTTGAGTGACTGTGTCGTAACTGAGGAAATGGCTTTTTGACGTCATTCCAGCGAAAGCCGGAATCCAGAAAAGCATTGTAATATAAGCAGTATGCGTCCTGGATTCCGGCTTTCGCTGGAATGACAACCTTAAAAAACTATTACGACACAATTTCTGAGGGGAGAGGATAAACATGTCATAGCCTCTTTCCCCGGTCCGGATTTTTGGGGAAAAATGATATTAGGATACCCTGCCTTTTTCGCGCTGTAAATACTCGGATACTTCCGAACTCCACCGCCTAATTTTGATTGCTCTTTAATATCAATTGTACTTATGAAAATGGAGTTGGACCAAAGAAGTCATTTACGCGCACGGTTTTTTCGGCTACACTAGGGGCATGAGAACTTTTTTCCGGACTCACCATTTTATCCCCCTGACCGCCGTTTATATTCTACTGCTGGGCGGTTGTGCCCTGCTCCCATCCAAACCAATGCCTCAGCAGGAATCCCCGGCTTCCCTGTCATCCCCTATACCAGCTCCTTCACTCACCCCAGCCCCGGCCCCCAGCGAGTTCACCCTGGTGGCGGGCGGGGATGTACTGCCCGGCTGCTGGCTGGATTCCTACCTGGAACGCCACGGTCATGATTATCCTTACACCGCTATTGCCCCCATCTTTCAATCCGCCAATATTGGTCTGGTTAATCTGGAATGTCCCTTATCCCAGCGCGGCCTGCGCTATCGCAAGAAGAAATTCACTTTTCGCGCCCATCCGGCCGCGGCCGCAGCGCTTTTCAGGGCCGGAATCAATGCGGTCTCTTTGGCTAACAACCATATGCTGGATTTTGGCCCCACTGCTCTTTTTGATACTAGGGAGGCCCTGGACCAGGCCGGAGTGGCTTATGCCGGAGCCGGAGCAAATTTATCCGAGGCCCGGCGGTCGGCGGGTATATATATTCCCGGGGGAGGTTTTGTGGCTTTACTCTCGTATTCCCTGACTTATCCTTCGGCTTTTTGGGCGACTGCCAAAAGTCCGGGAACTGCGGTGGCCCGCATGCCCTACCTGCAAGCGGATGTCTCTGCCGCCGCGGCCTGGGCCGACCTGGTAGTCGTGTGTTTGCACTGGAGCGGCGAGCTCGTTACCCATCCCCGGGCGTACCAGTTGCAATACGGTCATGCTGCTATTGACGCCGGCGCCCAGCTGGTAATAGGTACCCACCCGCATATTCTTCAAGGTATGGAATGGTATAACAACGGCTTAATTGTATATTCTTTGGGAAATTTAGCTTTCGGCGGAGGCCGCAGCCGGCGGGCGATACATAGCGCTCTGGTGAAAATCAGTTTTGATAAGGCGGGAAATCTTCTGGCCGCCTGGACCATGCCTTTAACCGTGGATAACCTGGCAACCCAATTTGTCCCGGCTCCCCTCTCCGGCCCTCCGGCTGAAGTAGTTTTACAAATGCTTCGCCGCCGATCACAGGCTTGGGGAACACGCTTTCTCATGGAAGATTCCGGTTGGGCCCGGATTCTCCGCCCGTAGGAGGCTGAGCCACTAATTGCTCAGGCTCCTAGGCGGCTTATCTATCCAGTTGGTCGTCGATATTATCAATATCGTTTAAGAGTTTGTCCAGATCCTCTCCGGACTCGGCGATTTTTGGACTCACGGTTTCCTGGTTTTCCTCCGGCCGGTCCATTATCCCGGAAAGATCGTAATCCTTTTCTGCCTTTTTATCTTCGTCCTTTTCTTCCGGCAGCTGTACAGAACGTTTTGTTCCGGCCGCTTCGGGGTATGCCTCACCTTTAGGTAAAGTAACTACGGTCTCGTTCCCCTGGCCCGGCAACCCTCTGATGGCAACTGTTCCATGGTGAATATCCATAATGCTTTTTATAACGGCAAAACGGAGTCCGGTTCCGGTCATTCCCGCCCCGGCCGGAGATTCCGGCCCATGAAAAACCGAAAACACTTTTTCCGACTCCTCGGGCATTATCGGCGGGCCGTTGTCGCGGATTTTTATAACCAGGTCGCTCAGAGTCTCCGCGGCCGTGATACGAACCTCCCGGCCGGCCGGAGTAAGCTTCAAGGCATGCTGGACTAAACCAATAAATACCTTTCCCAGTCGCTCGCTGTTGGCCATGACCGGTGTCAGCGGAGGCTGCACCTCTTGTATCAATTGTATCTGCTTGGAATCAGCCTGCGCCTGGATATTTAAAATCACATCTTCCAGCAGGGCGGCAATATCCGTTGCGGTTAGAACTATCTGAGCCGCCTCTCCTTCCAAATAAGCAATATCCAATAAGTCGCTGATCAATCTTTCCAGGCGGGCGCTTTTATTTATTACCTCGCCCAGAAAATCCTGCTGCTCGTCGGTGATCTTGCCTTCCTCCGAAGAAAGAATCCGGGAAATATAATTTTTTATTACCAGCAGCATGGCTTTTAAATCTTCCGAAATGCTATTAATGGCCTTAATCCGTATTCGTCCCGCTGCTTCATGGTTTGCCATTAACTCTTCCAGCTGGCCGGTATTCTCCGGCGTATCCGGGGGCGGTACGGCCTGTTTTAATTCCTGATTGCGGCTGGTCAACTCTCCAACCGTTTCCTCAAGTTCCATGTTTTTGGCCAGGGCCTGATCATGCACCTGGCGCAAATCCATAAGCTCCCGGTTTATGTGGGTTAAATTTTCAGTTTCGTCGGTTTCTGTCCGCCCGGCCGGCGCATCTGTTGCTTTGGCTTTATTGATCAAAAAGTTGATAGAATCGATTAATTTTGCCCACTCCCCGCTTCCGTGTGAAGCCAGCGGCACCAAGTGCTCGGCGTCATGCAGCATCTCATCCAATTCATGGTTTGTTTTCTTGATTCCGGCCAGAGACCCGCCGCTGAATAGAATCATGAAAACCATGCCAAAAACCAGGATTAATGCCAAGCCGCCCAAGATAAGCGGGTCGCTGAAAAGCGATGGGCTGACGCCGGGAGGTCCGATTACCTTGGTCAAACCCGTAACTTCCAGCAGGACAAACACTTTATTTTGCGTTAGTTGTAAAGAAGCGCTGCCGATTAGATATACAGTATCTTCCCATCGGCCTTTGAAATATTCCGCCCCTTCCGCCGGAGGCTCCTTTGATTCCTGCATTTCCTGTAAACTCTTGCCTAATAAAGCGCCTAAATCCTCCGGGAATTTTTTTCGTGGGCCAGGGGTCAGCCAGCGGCCATGACTGGTTCCTATTAGGAACAGGCTACCGCCCCGGGAATCCCGCGGTTGATAAGACTCTGAAGTAATCGGGATTTTCGCTTGCAGCACCCCCAGAAAAATCCCGTGGTCGGTTAAGCAGGGAACGGTAATTATTAAATAAAGTTCATTCGGAGCTGTGGCTTCCAAGGCTATAGCGGTTACTCTCTGGCGGGATGCTAGTTTAAAAGCCGGAGTGGCCGCTATGGAGGCGGCCGGCTTTTCCCCCGCTGAAGCCAGCACTCGACCCTTTTCGTCCGTCAGTAAGCCACCGCTCCAGCTGGATTGCTCTTTTATCAATTTTAAAAAAACCCGTTTTTTAGCCTTTCTTGGTCCGGCCTGGGTATGGGAACTTCGTAACGCTTGGGTATCAGCAATGGTTTCGGTCTCTATCTTGGCCCGATCAATAAACTGATCTAACTGCCGGGCCGACGCTCGGGCGGCTTCTATAACCTGGCGGCTTTTTTCTTTCTCTACGTTCTGAAGTTCCAAGGTGCCCAACTGCTTTCGCAGTTTCTGATATGACTCGTTTTTAAAACGATCGCCATAAAAGAACAGCGCCACAGTACTGGCAAGCGCAAATAATAATACCAAACTTGCTCCCAGCCCGCCTTTAAGTTTCACCCCGGCTCCCTCCCTTAAAAACAGGGTTTTTCGGCCCCTGTCTTAACTGCCTTACTTAGGTTTTCTCTTCTTCTTCCTTGCTGATCACCCGCGCCACCGCGCTAACACACTCGGAAGGCGCCAGCTTTATCAACCGCACTCCCTGGGTATTGCGCCCTACCTGATTAATCGCTTTGACGGCAGTACGAATCACGGTACCCGAAGAACTAATCATCATCAGCTCATCATTGTCAGACACCGATTTTATAGTTACTACTTCGCCATTGCGCTCCGTAACTTTTATATTTATCGTGCCTTGACCGCCACGGCTTTGACTCCGGTACTCTTCCAGGCTGGTGCGCTTGCCAACACCCTTCTCCGTTACTGTCAGCAGACTGCCTCCCTTGCCCAGGATAGCCATACCTACTACTTTATCCTTGGGACGCAAGTGGATGCCGCGTACGCCTCTCCCGGTGCGTCCGATTTCCCGGATCTGCCCGACCTTGAAACGGATGGCCTTGCCCCGCCGGGTAGCCATAACCACGTCCATATTTTCCGTGGCCTCCATAACTTGGAAAAGATTGTCCCCGGGATTCAAAGTTAAGGCAATAATCCCCCCGGGTCTGGGATTGGAATAGGCCGTAAGACGAGTACGTTTAATCAGGCCCTGCTCGGTCCCCATAACCAGAAAACGATTCTCGGAAAATTCTTTAACCGGAATAAAGACCTCTACTGATTCGTTCGGTTGCAGGCGGATTAAATTTATTATAGCTTTACCCTTGGATATCCGCCCGGCTTCCGGTATTTCATAAACCTTTAGCCAGTATACTCTTCCCTGGTTAGTGAAAAAAAGAATATAATGATGCGTGGAAGCAATAAATAAATGCTCCACAAAATCGTCCGACTTGGTCCCCATTCCCGCCACGCCCCGTCCCCCGCGACGCTGCGAACGGTAAGTAGAAACCGGCAGGCGTTTAATATAACCAAGATGGGATACGGTAATCACCATATCCTCTTCCGTGATTAAATCTTCCATGGAAATATCGGCCAGTGCCCCGGTTATTTCCGTCCGTCTTTCATCGCCATATTTTTTCTTAATAAATTCCAGCTCTTCCATGATTAAGGCGGAAATTTTACTCTTACTCGCCAACAGCGACCGCAAGCGTTCCATGGTTTTTATAATCTCGAGATATTCATCTTCTATCTTTTTGGTCTCCAAGTTTGTCAATTGCTGCAAACGCATATCCAGAATCGCCTGGGCTTGCAGCAATGAAAGTTTAAAAGTATTCATCAACGCTTGCTTAGCAATTTCCCCGTTGGCGCTAGCCCGGATAAGTTTGATAATTTTGTCCAGGAATTTAAGCGCTATTTTCAAACCTTCCAGAATATGCGCGCGTTTTTCCGCCCGGTCCAATTCAAAACGGCTGCGCCGGACAACAACTTCCTGTCGATGACTAATAAAATATTCCAAAACCTGCTTGAGATTCAAAGTTTGCGGGCGGCCATTCACCAACGCCAGCATATTTACGCTAAAATTTGTGCGCAGCGAAGTGTGTTTAAAAATATTATTCAATATGACCTGGGCATTGTCATTGCGGCCCACTTCTATCACAATGCGCATTCCGTCACGATCCGATTCATCCCTTAAATCAGTAATTCCCTCCAGTTTTTTATCGCGAACGAGTTGGGCAATATTCTCAATCTGTTGGGCTTTGTTCACCTGATAGGGAAGTTCGGAAACGATGATTCGCTCTTTGCCATTTTTCATCTGTTCTATCATAACTTTAGCCTGCATCTTAATCGAACCACGACCGGTACGATAAGCGCTGGTGATGCCGTCGCGGCCCAAAATATAGCCGTGGGTGGGAAAATCAGGGCCCTTAATATATTTCATAAGGTGCTCGCTCGATAAACCGGGATCATTTATCAATGCCACTATAGCATTGATAACTTCCGTAAGATTATGCGGAGGAATGTTAGTCGCCATGCCCACAGCAATTCCCGTGGTGCCATTAACCAAAAGATTGGGGATTTTCACCGGTAACAATGAAGGTTCGGTTAAAGAATCATCGTAGTTAGGAACAAAATTAACGGTCGCTTTATCAATATCCGCCAAAAGCTCCGCCGATATTCCGGCCAAACGGGCTTCCGTATAACGCATGGCTGCCGGCGGATCGCCGTCCACGGATCCAAAATTTCCCTGGCCTTCAACCAAAGGATAGCGCATATTAAAATCCTGGGCCATGCGTACCAAAGAATCATAAATCGCCGAATCACCATGCGGATGATAATTACCCATAACTTCGCCGACAATTTTAGCGGATTTACGAAAAGGTTTATGGTGATGCAGGCCCATAGCATACATGCCGTAAAGAATGCGTCGATGAACCGGTTTTAAACCATCGCGTACATCAGGCAAAGCGCGGCCTACGATAACGCTCATGGCATAATCGAGGTAGGAAGTTTTCATTTCCTCTTCAACTAGCACCGGATATATTTTTTGCGCCTCAGTTTCCATAATAATTAATCCTGGTTATATTCGCATTGGCATAATAACGCATAAATAATTAAATCCATTATCTTTAGGTTTTATAACTCCCGGATTCAGATTAGAAGTAAGTTCTATTAAACACTCCGGGGAACCAATATTTTTTAAAATATCCAACATATATTTAGCGTTGTAAGCGGTAATAATACTCTCCCCGGAATAATTAATCTCCACTTCTTCCTGGGCCTCTCCCACTTCAGGAATATTGGAAGTAATTAACAATTTATTATTACTAAACGAATAGTTAATCGAATTGGATTTATCCGAAGCCATTAAAGCTACCCGCCGCGTGGCTGATATAATTTCTCCGGTATTACACGTAATGGATTTATCGTATTCCTTGGGGATTACCTGATTAAAATTGGGAAATTGTCCTTCGATTAAACGAGAAATTAAAACCATCTGAGAAATAGAAAATATTATTTGATTATCGCTTAACTGAATCAAAACCTCGCCATCCTCCCCCAAGGTTTTGTTTAATTCGTGCAAAGCTTTAGAAGGTATAATATTATTTAATGCTTCCGCCGGTTTTTTATCCAGCGTACTTTCTATATACGACAACCGATGACCATCCGTGGAAACCATGCGGAAAATGTTTTTGGTGGGATCAGAAACCATTAAAACCCCATTTAACACATAACGGGTTTCATCTGAAGAGACCGAAAATATAGTCTTCTTTATCATATCCTTCAAGTCTTTTTGGGAAAGGGTAATGCCTTCAGCGGTTTTAACTGTAGGGAATACCGGATAATCATCCTTAGGCAAGCCATTAATTTTAAAAACCGATTTATCACACTTTAAAGTAACCACATGATTATCATTTAAAGTTATATGTATATCCTTTTCTGGAAGTTCGCGAATAATTTCCAGCAATCTTTTAGCCGGAAGAGTAATACTTCCGGAAGCGGTAATTTCGGCAGAAATATGCGATCTAATGGTAATTTCCAAATCAGTACAGGAAAGGTAAAGTGTGTTTTTTTCAGTTTCCAATAAAATGTTGGATAAAATAGGCAAGGTATTACGAACGGCTGAAGCATTAATAACGGATTGAATACCGGTTAAGAAATCAGAACGTTTAATTATTATATTCACTTAAACTATCCTCCTTAGTAAAATTTAGTAGTATAAGCAGTAGGGCATGTTAACATGTTAAAAAGTAAAAAAACACATAAATATACTGATTAATTCTAAATATAACTTGTGAAAAAAAAAAGTAAAACTCCAAAAATATTAACACCCATTAACAAAAATTCAGACGCGCACAAAAGAACTAACCACCCAGCGGAGAATTCCCCAAAAAAACCACAACTAATACCCAGGCAATTAACCGGTATTACCCTTTAGTTTGGAAATTAGTAAATTAACCAAATTACGAAGCTTTTCATCATGATGCAACTTTTCCTTAATTTTATCATAGCCATATATAACCGTAGTATGATCTTTACCACCGAAAAAACGGCCGATTTCCGGCAAGGAAAAATCGGTCATTTCGCGGGATAAATACATGGCTATTTGGCGGGGATATACAATGGTAGCTGTCCTTTTTTTTGCTTTAAGATCAGAAACTTTAAGAGCGAATTCTTTAGCGACCATATCCGTAATGGAATCAATCGTGAGAGGACGATAATCATCTGAAAACAAATCACGCAAAACATGACGCGTTAAATCAAGAGTAATTTCACTTTTGGTTAAGGAAGAAAAGGCAATAACCCGAGTTAATGATCCTTCCAATTCCCGAACATTGGATTTAAACTGGTTGGCAATATAAGCAAAAACGTCGTTAGGCACTAAAATGTTATCACGGTTAGCCATCTGACTTAAAATCGCAATGCGGGTTTCGAAATCAGGTGGTTGAATATCAGCCACTAAGCCCCATTCGAAGCGGGAACGAAGTCGTTCTTCCAAATTTATTTCCTTGGGATGTGAGTCGGAAGTAGCTACAATTTGTTTTTGGATATTATAGAGATCATTAAAAGTATGAAAAAATTCTTCTTGGGTGCCTTCTTTGCCCACTAAAAATTGAATGTCATCAATTAAAAGAACGTCTACCGTACGAAAGCGATCACGAAAAGACCGCATGGTACCGGCACCTATGGAAGAGATCATTTCGTTCATAAAAGATTCGGAAGAAACATAAAGTACGCGTTTAGAAAAATTAGAATGCGTGTTAACGTGATTACCGATAGCATGTAAAAGGTGGGTTTTACCCAGACCAACACCGCCATAAATAAAAAGCGGATTATAAGATTTTGCCGGAGCTTCAGCCACCGCATTGGAAGCGGCATAAGCAAAACGATTACTATTGCCGACCACAAAAGAGTTAAAAGTATATTTTGAATTAAGCGGGGTTACGTTAGATCTTTTAGAGGAGGAAATAGAACTAAAAGCCGAAGGAGGATTATTAGGCTGTGCCTCTGGAGAAGAAAACGAAGCCGGAGAAGCGGTTACTTGCAGTTCAGCGGATACCCTAAAAGCGATATTAATTTCATAGGATAAGATACCCGTGGCAATTTCTTGCAGCATTAATAGATAATGTTCTGTAAGCCAATCACCAAAAAAGTGGCTGGGAATTTCAATAATCAATAAATTATCGGTGTAAGATAAGGAACGGGTAGGAACAAACCACGTATCAAAGCTTTGTTTATTAATGCTTTTACTAACCGTGGAAAGAATTAATGACCAAAGATCATGAGCAGAATATGACATAAAAGCCTCAAAAGAAAGAAAAGTTTTTTAATATGTTAGCCGCGCAGTCCCGGCTTTCAAGCCGGGACTGCGCGGGACAGTAATAATGGTTTTCTACAGATTATATCCAATTCCCCACTCTTCAGAGCGGGGAATTGGAAGGAGAAATAAATACTAAAAAATGAATTTAGAATATAACTCAAAAGAGAATTTTTGACAAATTAAAAAATAAAAAGTTGGAGTTTAAATTTAATAACCACAAATAAAGATTGCGAAAATACCTCGCTTATATTCGGCAGCAGAAAACAGTTATTTCTGGAGCCTGCTTAAACAAGTAAAAAGGCGAATCATGACAAGGCAGGAAGTAATACACAGAGTTTTCCACAAATGTGGAAAACCAGGAAAAACCTTTAAAAGCAATCCGAAAAACAATATGCTTAATGCAAAAAGTGAAAGGGAACGAAAAAAAGGTTGATAATAAAGGGTCAAATAATACCGGTGCGAGGATTTCACGCAAATAAATGCGGTAAATTTTAAAAACGATAAAGAGCATGTAGCATAAAGAGCGTAGTTAGGGGAAACACTCTATGGAGGGCTATCAAATTACCCCGCACTGAAGTGCGGGGTAATTTATTCCGATTTGTAGAAAGTCTATATTACAATACCGCTTTATCCCCATACCTGAAAAGCCGGGGAGGAAGTGGCTAACGTATTAAAAATGGACAAATAGTATTATCAAGAGTAATATCTTTAAAATAGCATTCACAAATTCATCCCCGGCTTGAAAGCCGGGGAATTCGCGGTTAACATATTAAATATCAATCTAAGGAAAGAGCATATAATAAGTAAAACCAGAGGCAAAAGCTTGACATAAAAAAAAAAATGATTAAGTATGGATAAAAATGTGTCCATACATATAAGAAGGGGAAAAAGCAATGAGTAAAAGAACGTTTCAACCTAAAATTAAAAAAATGTTGAAAAAACAAGGGTTCAGAAAAAAAATGCAAACTAAATCCGGACAAGGTATTCTGAATGCCAAGCGGAGAAAAGGGAGAGAACAATTAACGGCTGGAAAGTAGATGTTAAAAAAAACCAAGAACACTTTTAAGAAAACCCAAAGGATTACCAAAACCCAGGAATATAAAACGAATTTTGCAAAGAGCAGGCCAATCAAAGGCGATAACCTAAAGATTTTTTATTCCCGGAATAATGAAAACGAAAGAAAAGTCGGGATAATAATCAGTAAGAAAGTAAAAGGCGCGGTCAAAAGAAACAGATATAAAAGATTAATCAAGGAGTATTTCAGATTAAATATAAAAACTATGAATGCGGGAAGAAATGTAATTGTTATTTTATTAAGCGAGATCAAACCCATAAAATACGGAATTATAGCGAATGAAATAACGGAAATCTTAAAAAGAGCCGGCATAATGGGAAGAGAAAATAAAAGCGAGTCAAAATGAAGGCCCTAATTATTTTTTTAATTAAACTATATGGAAAATATATCTCCCTTATAAAAATGCCGGTATGTAGATTTCACCCCACCTGCTCTGCCTATACGGCGCAGGCCTTAGAAAAACACGGAATAATAAAAGGTTCTATAAAAGGGTTATGGAGAATAATGAGATGTCATCCCTTTACTCAAGGTGGATACGATCCGGTAAAATGATGCTATTCTACGGAAAAGGACCGGAGATACCTTAATTAAAAAATCAGACTAATTGCTCAAATTCCTCAAATTCCTAGAGGAAGCCGCGGAGAAAAAGCAAAGAATATATAGAAAAATCAGGGAGATAACCAGCATGAATAACCGCTTTGTAATATTTATAGTATTATCGATTATAACCTTAGTGGGGTTTAATTATTTTAGCGTTAAAAATAGGAAACCGGTAAGCTATTCAGAAAAAGAAGCAGACCTTAGCAAAAGAGTCGTGCCCGAACCAAAGAAAACGTTTAAGCCAACCAGGAAAGAACGGGGTTTATCGAAAAAAGTTCAAACGGTAGCCATTGAAAATAGCAAAATCAAAATTGAAGCCTCATCAGACGAAGCGAAAATAAATCACGTTATTATTAAGGAATACAGCAAAAAAGGAGAAAAAGAATTTGATCTGATAGAAAAAAATGAACGCCAGGAATATTTAATCTGGCAGGCAAACGTAAATGGAGAAGCCATAGAGCATGAGGCTATAGCCTGGGAAGCGAAAAAAGAAGCAAACAAAATAGTATTCCAAGCCGAACCGTTAGAAGATGTGATCATTATAAAAGAGATAGAACTAAGCCAGGACGATTATCAAGGGAAAATCAGAATCATAATTGAAAACAATAAGCGGAATGAAATTCAAATTGATGGTTGCGCCTTGCATTGGGGCCCCTTAAAGCACACCAAAGAAAATAGATTCAATGTAAAAAAAGCCGTAGTATTACAAGGCCGGGAAATTACTAGAATCAAAACCAAAAAAAAGCGGCAAAAAAGACTTATTGCGCTATCCGATGGATGGGCGGGAATGCAGGAACAATATTTTTGCGCGATATTTTCCAGTCCGGAGAAACAAGATATTAAATCCGTGGAAATCATAAACAGCGAAGATAGCTCGCTGGATATAGAACTGAATCTGAAAGATAAAATTGTCCAACCGCATAGCCGGATAGGTTATGAAATAGGATTTTACTTTGGACCTCAGGAATATCAAAGGCTGAAGAGTCTGGGAAATAATTTTCATAAAATCGTATATTTTGGATGGTTCCACGTAATCGGTGTTGCCATGCTTTATATTTTGAATTTATTTCACAAAATCACGGGAAATTATGGAGTAGCTATTATATTATTGACTGTGCTGATCAGAGTAATTTTATGGTGGCCCACGCAGAAAAGTTATACCTCAATGAAAAAAATGCAAGGCGCTATGAGTAAAATGCAGCCCCGCATAAAAACCTTGAAGGAATTATATAAAAATAATCCGGCGAAATTAAACGAAGAAACGATGAAATTGTATAAGGAATATCAAATTAATCCCATGGGGGGATGTTTACCCATGCTTTTGCAAATGCCGGTGTTTTTTGCATTATATAAAACTTTGACTACGGCCGTAGAGTTGAGGGGGGCCAAGTTCGTGTGGATGTGGCAAGACTTATCCAGCAAAGATCCCGCGTATATTTTGCCGTTCGCCATGGGCGCGTCAATGTTTATACAACAAAAAATGTCAACCCCTCCGGCCGCCACGCCCGAATCCGCCACGCAACAAAAAATGATGCTTTATCTAATGCCTGTCATGTTAACCTTTTTTTCCTTCATGTGGCCGTCCGGGCTGTTATTGTATTGGGTAGTTTCAAATATTCTTTCAATTGGGCAACAGGTATTAATAAATAGGAAAGTCTAAGCAAGTCAAGTGACTTGAGCAATGCCGCAAAGCAGGCAGATGCTTTAGAAATGAATTACAGGGTTTTTTAAGCACTGGGCTGGGTATTTTTATACAAGGAAAGAGAGGAAAATATCATGATGTCAGAGATTGTGTGCGAAGCAAAAACCATAGCAGAAGCAATATCCCATGCAATAAACGAGCTAAATACGGATAAAAACAATGTAACCATAGAGATATTACAAGAACCGAACAAGGGTTTATTTGGAAAAACCAAGCCCGCTAAAGTAAAAGTGAGAATAAAAGAAAAGCATGAAGCAGAAATAAGTCCGTTGGACATTGCCGGCGCGATGGAAAAAGGAAAAAAGGTATTAAAAGAAATCCTAGACCTGATGGGCATTAAAAATGCGGAGATTAAAGCGCATAAAAAAGAAGATGATGTAATTGAAATGGATATTACTTCGGAGGCCGGAGGATTAATAATCGGGAAGCAGGGACAAACAATATCTTCATTGCAATACCTGATTAATCGAATTGCCAAACCACGGGACGATGAAAAAGTAAAATATATTTTAGATGTTGGAGGATATTGTATGCGACATCAAAAAATATTAGAAAAAATGGCAAATAACTCAGCAAAGGAAGTGATAGCCAACAAAGAAAAAATAGTTTTAGATGAAATGAATGCTTTTGATAGAAGAATTATTCATATGTGTATTAAAGATAACCCGGAAGTTATGACATATAGCGAAGGAGAAGGAAATTTCAAAAGAGTAGTAATATTTCCTAAAAAGCAGGGAAATGAAAATATGCCAGAAGAACCGCGCTGAAGCTAGGAGTCTGTCGGACTTTAGTCATTCTCCCCCTTTTGTAAAGGGGGCAGGG
>CBDUZI010000082.1:0-13455 GCA_965371665.1 uncultured bacterium | reverse complement strand
GAAGATAACTATGGAAAAAGCACAGCGTAAAACTGGCTTTTTCAGGATCGACTAAATATCATCCAAAATTTCCAGCTTTGTAATAATACTTGTCTTTTAAACCAAATAACATCAACCACAATAATACAAGCAGGAAAAAATCCAATAACCCCTTTGGACATGACTGCCAACCCCATACCAAGCCCTGCCAAATAGAAATAGCTCGGTTTATTCAAACCCATCCTATAGGCCAATAAACTGCCTGCCATAAAAAACCCAAAAGGGACGTCCAGCATTGCCATTCGGGAAAAACCCAGAATGTGAATGCGTTTTATTAGCACTCATTGCTCCCGACCTCACGGACGGGCGGACATGGAAGTCCTCCCCTACGAAAAACGTCATTATAACAAAGTATGTGGACGCAAAGGCGTTAATTTAAACGCCCTTGTTTCCAATGATGCCGTAACGCACGGCTTATATGCTGATATCCGAAAGTGATGTTTTGGGCAGGGGGCCGATCATGGCCGAGGTCATGGGCGCTTTCAGGAATAAATCACGGGCCAGGTTAAGAATATCCTGTTTGGAAATGCGGCCCAGCACCCGCAGGACAGCGGGAATGCTGGAATGTTTCTGAAGATAATCCTCTTCCTGCAGCATCTGCCACATATGCGATGACGAACTCTCCAGGGAAAGTAATAACCCGCCCTGCATTTGCTCGCGAACATCATGCCATTCCTGGTCGGAGATCAACCGCGTGGAAATACGCCGCAATTCGTCGCAAACAATCTGCATGACGTGCTTCAATTTCCCGGGATTACAGGCCAGGTATATCCCCGCCACTCCGGTATCGCGAAAAAAATCCATGAAAGAATAGATGGAATAAGCCAGCGCCCTTTTCTCCCGCACCTGGTAAAACAAGCGCGAATTGCTGCCGGCCCCCAGAATGTTCGAGAGCGCTGCGGCTGTGAGCCGCCGTTTATCTCCATAGGCGAGTCCTTTAACTCCCAGGCAAATATGCAATTGTTCAAGACTACGATCTTCCCGCCGGGACTTAAAAGCCTGGGCCGGAACCGCCGGGGGCGGAACCGGCGGGCCCGGCTCGGCAAGCTTGCCTGAGGTGGCCGGTTTTCCGAAATATCGTTTCGCCAGTCTGACTGCCTCCGCGGGACGGACATTTCCGGCTATGGCCAGTATCATTTCGGAAGGCTGGTAATGGCTCTGCATGTATGCGCGCAAATCACGGCAGGTCACGTTTTTCAATCCGGCCCGGGTTCCCAAAATAGGACGTCCCAGCGGATGGTTGGGCCAGAGGGCTTGGGCAAAATGGTCATGGATTAACTCGTCCGGCGTATCTTCATACATTCCGATTTCCTCGAGAATAATCCGCTTCTCTTTTTCCAGACTGCGGGAATTAAAACGATAATTGGTCAGGATATCTGAAATAACATCCAGGGCCAGGGAGAGACCGGAAGCCGGTACTTTGGCGTAATACGTGGTGCTTTCACGGCCGGTACAGGCATCCAGATAGCCGCCGACCGTGGTCAGTACCCGCGCGAGTTCGCGCATGCTCCGGCGCTTGGTTCCCTGGAAGAGCATATGCTCTATGAGATGGCTCCATCCCATTTCCGGCCGGGCTTCATCCCGGGAACCGGTCTTTACGCTCAGCCCAAGGGCGACCGAAACCAGACCGGGAAGCGGCTGGACCAGCAAGGTAAGCCCGTTGCTGAATACTTCCCGCTGCATAGGCTCAATCCGGTATTTAGGCATTCGCAAGGAGCTTGCGTCCCGCCCCGGCTAAACGCCTCATGCCTTGTTGATCCCTTGCTTCCAGGTATAATCTGGCTACCGGCTCGGTGCCCGATAAACGGATAGCCAACCAAGTACCATCTTGTAAAATGTATTTATAACCATCCGTATTGTCTATTTCCGCCACCCGGCGCCCGGCTAATTTTTCGGGACGATATTTATCCAGCCTCCGCCGCAATTGCAGGCCGTCTCCGGAGGTTCGCAAATTAATATTCACACGGTCAGTTATTATAGTGCCGACCCGGCCATAGATAGACTTCAATATAGCTCCCAGACTTCGCTTTTCCCGGGCCACCAGTTCCGCCATCAGTAAACAAGCCAAAATGCCGTCTTTTTCCGGGATATGCTTGGCAATTGTCAAACCGCCGCTCTCCTCTCCCCCGGCCAGAAAGCCGCCCCGAAGCATACTCTCCCCGATATACTTAAATCCCACCGGCGTGACTTCGACCGGCAGATCATACTGCTTGGCCACGGCATCCACCAGGTGGCTGGTAACTACTGAACGCACTACACGGCCGTGCCAGCCGCGATGCCGAACCAGTAAATATACGGTCAAAGCCAGAACCTCGTTGGGCGTGATATACGTTCCATCCGCGTCTACTACGCCAAAGCGATCCGCGTCTCCATCCGTGCCCAAAACCAGGCAGGAACCTTGCTTTTTCATAAGCGCCGCAGCTTCCCGCAGATGTTCGGCATTGGGTTCGGGGGAATTCCCGCCAAACAAGGTGTCCCGCCAATCATGTAATACTTTCACGCAACAGCCGGCCCGGCGCAAGGCTTCTGCCAGGTATCCCCGGCCCGCGCCGTAAAGAGGATCGGCTATGATTTTTAGTTTGGCCCGGCGCAGCACCGGCACGGCGGCTAGTTTATCAAGACGCTTGAAATATGCCGGCTTGGGATCAAAAACAACAATCTTCCCTTTTCGTATTCCCCTGGACGGCTTGCCTCCGCCCTGCGCCAACAAACGGTTGGCTTCTTTTTCAATGGGCTGGACTTCCTCCAGGGTAGCCGGCCCGCCAAAAGCATTTGACCACTTAAATCCCTGATAAATCGCGGGATTGTGACTCGCTGTGAAATTAATTCCGCCCGCTAATCCCAGATTTTGAATGCCCAGAGCCAAGGCCGGAGTAGGCGCCGGACTTTCCACCAGGTGGACTGTGAGGCCTTCTTCGTTTAGTATGCCGGCCGCATGCCGGGAAAACTCCTCTGAAAGGAATCGCGGATCATGCCCGATCAGCACCCCGCGGCCGGCTAGCCGCCGGGCTTTTAAATAACGTGCCACTGCCCGGGTAACCGCCGTTACTTTGCTGAAAGTAAATCCATCCGCAATAATGTCACGCCACCCGGAAGTTCCAAACTTAATCATCACTATGCAAACTCCTATCCTTGCCATTCCTGGAGCATTTGCGTATAACGCAGAAGCAGTTGCTGGCATTGTTCTGAATTAACGCCTTCGACATTAATGTGAAAAAAAGCTTTATCCGCGTCCGGCATAATCAGGACCCAGGATTTGCCGTGCCAAATTTTTACGCCGTCTAATAACTGTACCTTTTCATTCCGCGTAGCCTCAATCAACCGGCGCATAATAGCGCCTTTCTGTTCCCACGAACAGGCTACTTGACGGCGCAGCATATGAATCGGCGGGATTTGGTCAACCAACCGGCTAAGCGGCTCTTGGGCGTTGGCCAACAATTCCAGGAGTTTGGCTGTAGACATCATAGAATCAAAGGCCGGCTGAAACTGCGGAAATATATATCCTCCCCGGGTTTCACCTAAAAAATCCAGCCGCCGCCGGCCAGCCGCTTCCATAATGGCCGTATACTGAGTCTTGGTCCGCAGTACCCGGCCGTTGTACTGCTGCGCGAGATCTTCAATTATCCGGGTGGCGGAAATCGGCACGCCAATGCGCGCACCGTTCTTGGCTTTTAGAACCAGCAGCGTCATCAAGGCCAGGGCCTGATCATCATCCAGAACTCTCCCGGTATCATCAACAATATATATTTTCTGCGCTCCGGCGTCCATCATTACTCCCAGATGCGCTTTCAGAGTGCCCACGATTTCTCCCAGCCTTTTCAACGATTGGTTGAATTCCTCCGGACTCTTGGTTAAGCGGGTTCCGTCCGGATAAGAGTTGAGCGCGATAACTTCGCAGTGCAGATCGCCCAATACTTGCGGAAAAATCCCCACCGCGCTTCCCCAGGCATAATCAATTACTACCTTGAATTTCGCCTCTCGGATTTTTTCATGGTCCAGGGCACGCTTGAATCCTTCCTGGTAGTATTCCAGGGCCCGGGGAGGAAACATTATTTCCCCGGCCGCTTCCATCTCCGCCCGGGGAAAGTCCTCGCGAAAAAACAGGTTTTCTATCCCTTTCTCTTTGGCGCCGGACAGTTCCTTGCCCTGCGCGTCAAAAAACTTGATATCCATGATCATGGCATTATACGGTGATTTGCGAACATGAAACCCTCCGGCCACTTTAAGCGCCCGCACTGAATAGCGCGCCACGGGCGTGGGTACCACGCGCAGATCATAAACATTAACCCCCACTGAAGCCAGGCCGGTCATGATGGCGCGGTCAATAATCCGCGAGGTCTTGTGATGGTCGCGGCTGGAAATGACAAAGTCACCCTTCTGCAGGGAGGCGCCATAAGCAGCGCCCAGCTTGGCGGCGAATTCCGGCGTGATCTCGATGTTTCCCAGACCGGAAACACCGTAGGCATCGAATATATGTTTTGACCACCGTTCTCCCCATATCAAGGAGGTCGAGAGCGTGGTTCCTTCTTCGATAATTTTATAGGGCCAAACTTTGACCTCGGCCTTCACCGTGGCATCTTCGCCTATGCTGCAATGCTCAGCCACCACGGCCCCCACGCCGATATAAGTCCGTGATCCGACCCGGCAGTCATTGGCCATAGTCACTTCTTTTAAATTGGCCCCGCTCCCAATGGAAACATTATCCCAGATTACGCAGCCGATCAGTTTTGATTCTTCGCCTATCCGGCAGGAAGCCCCCATCACCGTGTTGGCGATCCGCACATTAGGTCCGATCCAGCAATGATCCCCGAGCACTACTCCCTGCTCCAGCTCGGCTGAAGGATCAATATAGCAATCCGCGCCGATTAAATTTCCCTTGACCCATTTACCGCACCCCGGATCAACCAAATCCTCCCCGGCCCGGAGGGCGTCGTAATGCGCCTGCCGGTACTCGGTCAAGTTGCCGACATCTTTCCAATAGCAGTCTTCGGCAATATAGCCGTAGATCGGGACCTTGGCGTATAACATCTCGGGAAATAATTGCTTGCTGAAATCATACTCTTCCTGGGGTATCCTATCGAGCACCTCGGGTTCCAGAATATAGATACCGGTATTAATCGTATCGGAAAACACCTCGCCCCATCCGGGCTTCTCCATAAACCGGGAGACCCGGCCGTCATCGCGGCTTATAACAATTCCGTAAGCCAACGGATTATCCACCCGTCCCAGCACTAACGTGGCTTGGGCCTTTTTTTCTCTATGATAAGCCACTGCCCGGGACAGATCAATGTTGGTAAGCACATCACCTGAGATCACCAAAAAAGTATCCCGGCCCAAAAGTTGCGCGGCTTGCTTGACGCAGCCGGCCGTGCCCAAATCCGAGTCCGGCAGCAGGTAGGAAATGTGGATCCCCCAGGCGGAGCCGTCGCCGAAGTATTCCTGTATAACCTCGGGCTGGAAATAGAGGGCGACTACGAACTCGGTAAATCCATGCCGCTTCAACAAATTAAAAATATGCTCCAACATCGGCCGGTTTAACATGGGAACCATGGGTTTGGGAATATTGCAGGTAAGCGGCCGCAACCTGGTTCCGAAACCGCCGGCCATAATTATAGCTTTCATTAATGTTATTTTCCTTAATTATTTAATTTTCTTATTTAAAAAGATTCTTCAAATTCAAATCCTTCAATTTCTCCTTGGCCTTGTTCAACTCCCGGTTTAGATCCTGCTTGATCTCTTCCGGCAGTTTGTCCTTCTGCTTTTCTATGAATTTTTTTGCTCGCTTACCCGCCTCCTCGGTAGCGGTCTTAATTTTTCTTTTAGCCTTGCCCGCGAATTGTTTCCGGATCCAATCCCAATCCGGCTTTACATCCGGTTTTTTTATCGGCCCGTTTAAAACCATTGGTATCGTGACCCACCCGCGGTCATCCTTGAGAATCTCGTTGTATTTTTGAAATTCCGGCGACAGCTCTTTCGCTGCCCTCGGATGCAGACGCGGGCGCAATTTGAAATCCTGGAAAGCCGCCTCAAAAGTCAATTTCCCGTTGGCCGTCATCCTGATATCGCCGGCTTCGCCCCGGGGTCCGGATTCCGCCGTGAATTTTGTGACATTTACTATCTGTTGCCCCAGAGAAAATTCCATAACCGTATGATCAAAGGGGATACTCTGCTTTAATTTATCACTCCCGAACCATTGCGCCAGTTTATCCTGAAACGCGAATTCGCGCAGAGATCCTTTTTTCAAGGTAAAGCCGCCCTGGCCTTTCAGGGTCGGCTTGGCCATAGCGGTACGCATACCGCTTCCGGAAATATCCAGTTGTCCGCTCAAAATTCCTGTCATTTTGCTTTTCAACTCGGAAATCAGTTCCGGCTTCTTGAGCTTGGCCGCCAGAAAAGTATCTACTACGTCGTTTAAAAGCGGTTCCAAATTCACGTTCCGGACCTGGGTGGTAATGGTATAGCGCAGCACTTTCCCCGTAAAATCCAAGTGCAGGTTGTCTGTAATACTTCCCTGATATCCCCGCAGCGTTCCGGAACTTTGAAGCCGGCGTTTATTCAAATTCATGGAAAAATCCATAGCCCCGAGCTTGACTGCTCCAAATCGCAAACCACCGAGCTTGGCCTTCCCCTCCACCGTAAGATGAGCCGGAATGAATTTACGCGCATCCGGTTCAGGTTTGTCCGAAATTCTCTTGGTTTGCTTAGGCCGGCCGGTATCAGCCGGTTCCGGCTTGGCGGGTAATAAAGCCAATAAGGCATCCACATCCAGCAGCTCGCTTTCCAAGTTCCACTTAACCGCAGCTTTCAGCCGGCCGGATTTCAAGGTATCCGGCTGCCGCAAATCAAACCCCTGGGCCTGGAAATCCGCCCGCAAGGATTGACCGGCCAATCGGCCGGTCAGGGTTTTAAGCGTGATTTTATCCGGAAGTATGATCAGGACAGCGGATAAATCCTTCAGTAATGATTTATCTTTATAACTCGCTTCCAGGCCTGCGATCTGCAGACTGCTGGAAAATGCTAACTTCCCCGGCCCGTCTTTTACCGGGCCGCTCACCTTAAAGTCGCTTTCCGCCGTACCGCCGATTTTCATTTCCAATGGCATTTTTTTCCGCACCGGCAATGGCAATAGCTCTTCGACTACCCGGTTGAAATCAGCCGTGATTTTTCCGGAAAGATCCAGGTTCGGCTCGGTAAGGACTTTATCCACCCGGCCCTTCGCTGTCGCCTTAATGCCCGGAAGGTCCAGGATAAACTCCTCCAGGATAAATTCTTCCTGAAAGTAGTTGATGCGCCAGCTTGTTTCCAAAACCAGGGGAATGGTCTGCCCCATGCTCCGGAGCTTGACCTCTAAATTAACTTTTACCGGCGTAAGACCAGCCAGGGTTAAATTATGGATACTTAAATTAAAATCTTCCAGGCGCTGTTCGCTCTTGGTTGCAAGATCACGATAAACCAGGGAGGCGTCCGATATTTCCACGCGGGCGACCAGCAATTCCACAGGCAGCCGGGCCGGGGACTTGGGTTCAGGCTTGAGTTCCGGCTTGGATTCAGGAGCGGTAACGGTTTTAGGGGCGGGAAGCATATCAGAAAAATTAAATTGGCCGTCGGCCTTTTTCTCAATCAGCAGCTGCGGCCGCTTTAACTTAACCGCTTTAATCATCACCTTTCCCGCCAGCAAGGGCAGCAAGCGGTACTGAATGGACGCAAGGTCATCGGTTAAAAACGGTTCCCGGGAAAAACCCCGGGCATTTTCGATCTTAATGTCCTTTATCTCGATCCCCCGAAAAACATTAAACCGGATGGAACCGATAGTAACTTTATGCTGGATGGTTTCTGATATTTTATTTTCCGCGCTGATTTTGATTTTTTCCCAGGGTATAAAGCGCGGAACTATGGCGAGCGCCAGTCCTGCCAGGAGTAATAACCCCAACGCAGATATGAGTAAAAATCGTCCGATACGTAATCGCGGTTTGGGATTTTTAGCCATTTTAAAAAACTATCCTCGCTGATAATTGTCGGACCCGGCTGACCCGGAATTAATTGTGTCGTCCGGATCGCGCGGTTTGGGCCATTTCCGTATCCGGGCTTGCCTCTTTGCCGCGATTGCCGTTCTCCGGTTCCGGCTGCGTAATGGGCATAAGTTTTTCCCGGATTAACTTCTCAATCTCCTGCGCGATCTGCGGGTGCTCTTTTAGAAAGGCCTTAACCGCTTCCCGGCCCTGGCCGATCCGTTGGCCTTGAAAGGAAAACCAGGCGCCGGATTTTTCCACGATTTCCTGGGTTACTCCCATATCAATCAGGTCGCCTTCTTTGGAAATCCCTTCCCCGAACATAATGTCAAAAATAGCCATTCCGAAAGGAGGCGCCACCTTATTTTTTACTACCTTAACTTTCACCCGGTTCCCTACGGCTTCCTGGCCCTGCTTAATGGTTTCAATCCGCCGAATATCCAGACGCAGGCTGGAATAAAATTTGAGGGCCCGGCCGCCGGGCGTGACTTCCGGACTGCCGAACATTACGCCGATTTTTTCCCGGAGCTGATTAATAAAAATAATGGAAGTGGCAGCCCGGCTGCTGATGGCGGTTAATTTGCGCAGGGCCTGGGACATCAAGCGGGCCTGCAGTCCCATATGCGAATCTCCCATATCCCCTTCAATCTCAGCCCGGGGCACCAGGGCCGCAACCGAGTCAATCACTATGATATCCAGAGCCCCGGAACGAACCAGGGTCTCGGCAATATCCAGTGCCTGCTCCCCGGAATCCGGCTGAGAGATGAGCAAATTATCGATATCCACGCCGATCTTGTGGGCGTACTCCGGATCAAGAGCATGCTCGGCATCAATAAAAGCGGCGTTCCCACCCGCTTTCTGGGTCTGGGCGACGATGTGCTGAGCCAAAGTGGTTTTGCCCGATGATTCAGGACCAAAAAGTTCTATAATGCGTCCGCGCGGAATTCCGCCTACCCCGATAGCAATGTCCAGCGCTATTGATCCGGTTGGTATGGCCTTAACATCTACCACCGGGCGCTCGCTGAATTTCATTATCGTGCCCTTGCCGAACTGTTTCTCGATCTGGGAAATCGCCAATTCCAGGGCCCGGGATTTTTCATTCGCCATAATATTAGCCTCCAGGTAGTGAAATATATGCCTTTCTTGCAGAGCAGGGAAGAAGGAGGTATGAAATCCTTAAAATCAAGGCATTGTATTTAAAGCGGGATTTTAGCATGGGATTTTAAGGCGTGTCAAGAACGTTTATTCAGAGACGTTGAATCCCCGCCTAACCTTTTTAATCTCTCCTTCTTCACCAATTCTTCTTTTTGGCTTCAACACTTTATTCACAAAACACCCCCCTCCTGAAATGCATTCATCTCCTTGCCATTTTTCGTAATATTATATTGATATCATTGTAGCAAAACGTGATAATACATCTGCACGGCATTGTGCTATCCTAGGTTTAGCGTAGGGGCGTTTAATTAAACGCCCCTACACACACGGGTGGATAAAAAACAGTGTATATTTAATATCTTGGCCTGTTGATTTAGACAGTAAAATGTCCGATTTGATTTAAAAAATATTATTTTTTTTACAAGCAGAATTACAAACTAAGAACATCTCGTATGGAGAAGTAATGCCGTCGAACTTAAGCACACTCCGGAAATGCCTGAAAAAACAGGCTGATCCGCATAAAGCCCGGATATTGCAAGGTTTTTTCAAAACCAGGCCGGGCGAATACGGCGAGCATGACATCTTCATCGGCGTGCCCGTCCCGGAATTGCGAAAACTGGCTAAATCTTTTCAGGACCTGGAACTTAAAGAAATACAGTCTTTGATTCAGTCCCGGATTCACGAAGAAAGACAGGTCGCACTGTTTATTCTGATAATCCAATTTAGACACGGCCCCACGGCCCGTCAAAAAACCGTCTACAGTTTTTATCTGCGCAACCTGCAATTCATTAACAATTGGGACTTGGTCGACGCCTCGGCCGAATATATCCTCGGCGCTTATTTAGCGGATAAAGACAAAACGCTGTTAACCCGGCTGGCGCGTTCCCGGAACTTGTGGAAAAGACGCATCGCCATGCTCTCGACCTTCCATTATATTAAAAAAGGGGATTTCGACGAGACGCTTAAAATCGCCGAAATGCTTTTACATGACCGGGAAGACTTGATTCACAAAGCCGTAGGCTGGCTGCTGCGGGAAATCGGCAAGCGGAATCTGCCGGCTGAGGAGATGTTTCTCAAGGGTCATTATAAAACCATGCCCCGGACCATGCTGCGTTATGCCATCGAACGCTTCCCCGAACCCAAGCGCCGGGCATATTTGCTGGGGCGGCCTTTTTAATAGAAAGTCCCCGTTCCAGGAACGGCGATGGAATACATCGCTCCTTTTTAGTTCCGGAATGGCCGGGTTAGGCCTGCTATGAAAACAAACCTTAAAAGTGGTGGACAAATCTAAAATACTATATTATATTTGTCCGTATGATCAAACGCAACCTCGCGCCCATCATTAGACGGTTATCCAAGGAATATCCGGTCTTGGCAATTGTCGGCCCGCGCCAAAGCGGCAAAACCACATTGGCCAGAGCGCTTTTCCCAAACCATACCTATCTTTCCCTGGAAAATCTCGATCTCAGACAGCAAGCCGAAAATGATCCCAGAGGTTTTTTAAATGATTACGGCGAATATCTGATTCTCGACGAAATTCAGAGAGCGCCTTCTCTATTTTCCTATTTACAGGAACGGGTTGATTTCAACCAAAAGCCGGCCCAATATATCCTGACCGGTTCGCAACAATTTTTGCTGATGGAAAAGATTTCTCAATCCCTTGCCGGCAGAATCATCACCTTCAAGCTTTTTCCTTTCAGTGTCACCGAACTTTATCAATGGCATCCCGATACAAGTATTGAAAATATTTTCCAACGCAAACGCCCGGCCCCCATCGATAAACCTCGTTTTGACGTTGCCACGCTTATCCTGACGGGTTTTTATCCCCGGATTCACGATAAAAAACTATCCGCGAGAAAATGGATTGAAAATTATATTCTCACTTATGTTGAAAAAGATATTCGCAACCTGGTCAACATCGGCGATTTAAGACTGTTCGAAAACTTCCTCAAACTATGTACCGCTTATTCCGGCCAATTAATTAATTACGCGGCTCTCTCTAATACCCTGGGCATTTCCCAACCAACCGTAAAAAAATGGATCTCACTGCTGGAAACGAGCGGCATTATATTCATTCTCCCCCCGCATTATAAGAACTTTACCAAACGCATCGTAAAGACCCCGAAACTTTACTTTGTAGATACCGGGATCCTTTGTTTTTTACTATCCATAAAAACCTCCGCCGAATTGAAAACCCACCCTTTATACGGACATATCTTTGAGACATTTATACTCAGTGAATTTTATAAACGCATTGCGCATATCGGCGAAATCCCCCCTTTGTATTTCTGGCGGGACAAAACCGGGAACGAGATCGATCTGCTGGTTGATTTCGGCGCCCACCTTTTACCCGTGGAAATTAAATCCTCACAAACATATTCTGCTTTTTTCAATGATCCAATTAAAAAATGGATGGCGTTGCAGGGCAACACCTGCCAGCAGGGGATGGTGCTTTACGCCGGAAATCAGGCAGTGGGACAGTCGGCCAACATTACGGCTCTGCCCTGGTGGTATTTGTGATAAAAGCGCTTGCCCCGGGCGGAAAAGCCGGTAGGGGCGATGCATGCGTCGCCCCTACGGATTCCTATTCCATAAACCGGTCCGAAAAATCGACCTTGGGATAGTTCCAGATTTTGAGGTTGTCCATGGAACCTTTAACTCCATCCCATCCCATAGTGGTATCCCCATCAAAATTGCATATCCTCATATTAGGACTATCCCATTCAAGCCCATATCTGCACTAATAGCCTGTGTACCAGCGCCGATACGCACTCCGTTTTGGTATATCGCTAATGTATACTGGCCTTCAATTTGACGATCAACATCCCAGACAAAAGCCACATGAACTAAATCACCTGCACTAAAGGATGCAGCATTGGCATCTATACAAAGGGACTGGTATCCCCCATTATCCGTCAATATATATATCAAAGTGAATATTTGGGTTCCAGGATAGTAAGAGCCACCAATTCTTATTTTTCCATAATTTACACCATGGTAACCTCCACTTGAACCCCAGAACCGGCAATAATTTGTTTTTCCGCCTTCATTGTAATTAAAATTTGGTTTCCACCAATATTCCACACAACCCTTATTTTGGGGAAGAATTGAACTACCGGTGTATATATATTCCACCTCAACAATCTTCAAAAGGCCCCGGTTATCCCCCCTTTCTTTCATGCTACCTAACCATCCCGACTTAACCGGTTGAGCATTTTTTATTTTATTTTTGCGTATATTATGCTATCCTCATTATGAGATGATAAAGATGTATTCCCAAAATATCGAAACCGTTAAAAAGAAATTCCACCGTGAATGGCTGCTTATTGCCGTGGATAAGTTTGATGAAGCCACCAAAACGCCTGTCACCGGCAAAATTATTGCCCATAGCCCTCATAGGGATGAAATTTATAAAAAACTTTCTTCGCGCCGCAAAAAGCACAATATTCTCATAGAATATTCCGAAGATAAACTCCCCCAAGGATATGCAGCCGCCTTCATGATAAAAGTAAAGTATTAAACCATGGCCGAATTCAAATTTGACACCACCCATGGAATGATTCTATGCAAAGTTCTGCTTACCCATAAAAAGCAATCCCTATTTTTTAAACTTGCCGTTGACATCGGCGCCTCTTTTACAATGATTTCCATTGAATCCGCTTTGGCAATAGGCCTCAACCCTTCTAAATCCGTCCGGCATATTGAAATAACTACTGCTAATGGAATAGTTATCGCACCTACTATTAAAGTCCCCTCCTTTAAATGTTTCGGCGCCGAGCTTAAAAATATGGAAATAATTTGCCATAATCTTCCTGCCGAAAGTCCCGTGGAGGGCCTACTGGGACTTGATTTTCTAGCCAAAGCTAAAATACTTATCGATTTCTCCAAGAAGGTAATAATATCGTAAAGTAGCCGCCACTGTGTCTTAGGTATTGTGGTTGAGCATGTGCAGGGCCCTCTGTGTCAATATAGGTGAGACACCTCCCCCATGGTATATTAGTGTAGAGGGTGGAGAGGAGAGACCAATATGATCGCTGTAAAAAACAAATCAATCGAGAGAAACGACGAGGTTCGAAAAGAGGTAAAGAACCCAGTGGTTGAACCCTTACAAGAAGTCAACTTGCATTCAAATACTCCGGTATTGCCTGATCCTGAAGTCCCCGCGTAAGCCGCCCGGAGACGCTTGACAGCTGAATATGATGAGCGACAATTAAAAATACCTGTCAACGACAATTAGAATTTCCGGAATGTC
>CBDUZI010000081.1:0-13679 GCA_965371665.1 uncultured bacterium | reverse complement strand
AAATCCCCCCTGCCCCCTTTACAAAAGGGGGAGAATGACTAAAGTCCGACAGGCTTCTAGTATGTGTTGTGGAAAGCCTTTTTTTCTTATTACTGAAGTTATGCCATTCCGGCATGGTTTTAGCCGGAATCCAGCGGCTTTGATTTTAAAGGTTTAATTGTAAGGGCGGGTTTAAAACCCGCCCCTACACAATCAAAAAACAAGCTTTACGCACCGATACTAACCAACTTAAGGAGGTTCCCTAGTGAGTGACGGTAAGGTGACGCAGGTGATCGGTGCGGTTATTGATGTGGAGTTTCCCTCCGGCGCCCTTCCTCCGCTTTATCAGGCAATACGGGTGGAAGGGGTTTATTCTCATAAAGATAAAGCCGAGCCGCTTTCCATCACGCTGGAAGTCCAGTGTCATATGGGAGATAATACGGCTCGCTGCGTGGCCATGTCCTCGACCGATGGGGTTACCCGCGGAATGGCGGTAAAAGACTTGGGGGCGCCTATCACAGTGCCGGTCGGAAAGATTACTTTAGGACGTGTGATGAATGTTCTGGGCGAACCGGTGGATGAAGGCGGAGAGATTAAATCCGAGCAGAGATATCCTATCCACCGCTCACCTCCGAGTTTTGAAGACCAGGATACCAGTACCCAACAATTAGAGACCGGGATCAAAGTTATAGACCTGTTGGCGCCTTATTCCCGCGGCGGTAAAATCGGGCTTTTCGGCGGAGCGGGAGTTGGTAAAACCGTCCTGATTATGGAATTGATCCGGAATGTTGCCACGGAACATGGAGGGTTTTCGGTTTTCGGAGGGGTCGGCGAACGTACCCGGGAAGGTAATGACCTCTGGCTCGAAATGAAAGGGTCCGGCGTGCTGGGGAAAACCGCCCTGGTTTTCGGACAGATGAACGAACCACCGGGAGCACGCATGCGTGTGGCCCTGACGGCTTTAACCCAGGCAGAGTATTTCCGCGATGAGGAAGGACAGGATGTATTGCTCTTTATAGATAATATTTTTCGTTTCACCCAGGCCGGTTCCGAAGTTTCCGCGCTCCTGGGACGCATGCCTTCCGCCGTGGGCTACCAGCCGACATTGGCAACTGAAATGGGGGAACTCCAGGAACGCATTACCTCCACTAAGCGGGGATCAATTACTTCAGTCCAGGCCATTTATGTACCGGCGGATGACCTGACGGATCCGGCGCCGGCGGCCGCTTTTTCTCACTTGGATGCCACCACCGTACTTTCGCGCGCTATTGTGGAACAGGGAATTTATCCCGCGGTAGATCCCCTGGATTCCAACTCGCGTATTCTCGCTCCCGAGATTGTGGGGGAAGAACATTACCGGATTGCCCGGAAGGTTCAGCAGATTATACAGCGCTATAAAGAATTACAGGATATCATTGCCATCCTGGGAATTGATGAGCTATCCGAGGAAGATAAAATTTTGGTGGCTCGGGCTCGCAAAGTTCAGCGCTTTCTTTCCCAACCGTTTTTTGTGGCCGAGGAATTCACCCAAACTCCCGGACGTTATGTGCCGCTTAAGGATACGATCCGGGGTTTCAAGGAAATTACGGACGGCAATTACGATGAACTGCCGGAACAGGCTTTTGTCAATGTGGGAAACATTGAGGAAGCAGTACACAAGGCCAAGCAATTAACTTGAGGGAAGGGTGCTATGCCCAAGACAATCAAACTTGAGCTGGTAACGCCCCAGCGCCATGTGCTCTCGCAAATGGTGGAATCAATAGTTCTGCCCGGCGCGGAAGGGAGTTTTGGCGTGCTGCCCGGGCATCTTTCCTGGGTGGCGGCCTTGAACCCCGGAATGCTTAAAGTCAAGTTTGAAGGCCGGGAAATAATCTACGCTCTGGGCGGGGGGCATGCCGAGATTATGCCCCATCAGGCCGTGATTTTAGCGGATAGCGCGGAATTAGCCGAGGATATAGATATTGAAGCCGCGCAGAAACAAAGAACCAGGGCCCTGGCGCAGCTTAAGCAGGGAGTTCGGGGCCCGGAGATGGAAATAATCGAGGTTTCTCTCAGAAAAGCCATGGCCCGGTTAAAGACAGTGGAAATCATCCGGCACCGAAAAAACAAAAGCGGGTAATTTTTACTTGCTCACAATAGGAAAGTATGTTAAAAACTTGATTAGGTAAAAATGAAATAAATCCTGAAGTTGCGAGGCCCGAGGCCCAAGGCCCAGAGGCAAAGGAGAGGTAACCTGTGAAAAATTTTTTATTGATTATGGGATGTTTGTGTGTTGCCGGATTAGGGAGCGGGGTAGGAGTAGTAAAGGCGGCGCAGACTGACTATGCTATCGGCCAAGTGGGAGGATCCGAATTAAAGATAGGCTTAGGTCCCCGGCCCGTCGCTATGGGCGAGGCTTTTGTAGCCCAAGCGGACGATCTTAACAGTACGGCCTGGAATCCGGCCGGCTTGGCACAGATACCGGGCCATGAAGCCGGATTTATGCATAATATTTACCTGGAAGAAACCTCGCTGGAATATGTGGCCTATGCCCAGCCTATTTTCAAGGGCGCCGGAGTGGGCGTAAATCTGATGTATTTAAATTTTGGGAAAATGGATAAAGTAAATGAACAGATGGAAATAAAAGGGGACTTCACTCCCAGCGTGCTGATTGGCAGTATTGGGTATGGCCAATGGGTAATGCCGGTTCTGGCAATCGGTGGAGCGATTAAAGTGATCAGCCAAAATATTGATACTGAGTCATATACCGCGGTGGCGATGGATGTCGGGTGTCTATTTAAACCCGGGTTAGAAGGATTGCAATTGGGCTTAGTTGTTCAAAATCTGGGAACCCAGCTGGCGGAATCTAATCTTCCCATGAACGCCAAGGCCGGCGCGGCATATGTTCTGCCCGTCAAGTTTGCGGATAAGGATATCTGGAATGTGCTGCTGGATGTAAACTTGCCTTTCGGAGACGTGAACTACACCTCGGCCAATATCGGAACCGAGTATTGGTATAATAATCTGATAGCCGCGCGCGCAGGATATAAAGTAAAAGATACCGGAGGATTGGGCGGTATCACAGGATTAACGGCGGGCGCCGGAGTAAAAATTCCGGTCGGAGAAGCGCTGGCAATTAACCTGGATTATGCCATGCTTTCTTTTGGTGATTTAGGCCTGACGCATCAGATTGCGGTGGCTGTGAGTTTTTAGTTCGGATCAAATTCTTCGCCCTTTAGGGCGGTGTATTTTAACTGCTACAAAAGCCCTCTGAGGATAAAATCTCAGAGGGCTCTTTTTTATCCCGCCGTACAGGAGTTTCTTTCTGGCTTGACTTTACTTAAATTCCCAGGCATATTTATGTCCCATAAAAGGAGGAGATGCTCATGAGCGCAGAACATAAAAGTACTATTAAAAAAGTTTTTATCACCGGACTGCTGGTGCTGATTCCCATCGCGGCCACGACTTTTGTCCTGGTTTTCTTTTTTAATTTGCTGAAGGGATGGCTGGCGCCGGCCGGCGTGCAGATTCTTTATTTAATGGGGATACGGCTGCCGGAAGCCTGGCAGCAGCTCCCGGGGTTTGCTTTGGGGATTCTGACCACCCTGATTTTAATTTTTATTACCGGGGTTTTTGCCTCGAATTTCCTGGGACGCCGGATTCTCCAAATCGGAGACCAATTAATCAGAAGTATCCCGCTGGTCAGCAGTATTTACAGCGCCATGCGGCAAGTAGTGAATTCCTTTTCCGTGACCGGCGCCAGCGCCTTTAAAACCGTAGTTATGTTTGAATATCCCAGGAAAGGTCTCTGGGCCATGGGATTTATGACTACCTTCTCCCTGCCCTGTATCCAGAAGGCGGCCAAACAAAAAGTGACCAATGTCTTTCTGCCGACTACGCCCAATCCCACCTCCGGTTACCTGCTTATGGTTCCGACCCGGGATTTGCGGGTGCTGCCCATATCCCCGGAAGAGGCTTTGAAAATTATTGCCACCGTGGGGTTAATTCAAAAAGGTCAAGGAAGCCAGACTGCGCTTGCGGCTGAAAATTCTTTTCTGGGTGCAGAAAATGACCGGCGCGATTCAGGATCGGACGTGGATTTGAAACCGGTTAAGGGAAAAAGACGGTTAAGGGATAAAACGAGAAAGAAAGTTAAATAAATTAAGAACCTGAAAACGAAAACGGGGTCTTAATATTCAAAACAGGTTAGAAGCAACAAGCAGGGTAAGTGGTATCTATTGCGGAAGCATGTTTTTCAGGTTTGTCATTCCGAACCCTTCGCATGTCATCCCGAGCCGCAGGCGAGGGATCTCCACGCTTACTCGAAGATGTAGTCTATTGCTACATTCTAAAGTCGGCTCAGGACAGGCTCCGTGAGGAATCTCCACGAAAACGCCTGAATTGTCAGGTTTCCGGGAGATTCTTCGCCTTTGGCTCAGAATGACAAAACGCGGGGTGCTTGCTGAAAATGCTTTTTTACAGCCTGTCACTCAAAAGAACTTGACAAATATCAATAATTGAATATTATGCTTTTTTAATTTATAAGGATACGGTCGCAACCGTTCCCGGCTTTATAATTATTGTTGATTTTATTACTGAAATTAAAGAATGGGGGAAGGATAAGTGATTCGGATTGAAGATATTTCCAAAAATTTTGGGCAGGTCAAAGCTGTCGATACTCTGTCATTCGAGGTCTCCCGCGGCGAGATACTCGGACTACTGGGCCCTAATGGGGCGGGCAAGACCACTACTTTGAGATTGATTGCAGGTTTTCTGAGGCCGGATGCCGGCCGGATTCAGGTGGGGGAAATGGATGCCGTTGAGGAAACCGAGCAGGTCCGGGAAAAAATCGGTTACTTGCCCGAGTACAATCCGCTCTACCATGATTTTCTGGTGTATGATTACCTGCAATACATTGCCGGGATGAGGGGCATTGCGCCGCTAATGCGTGAATCACGTATCCGGGAAATGGTGGAGGTATGCGGCCTGGCCACTTTAATGGATAAAAAAATCGGCGAACTGTCCAAGGGAAACCGCCAGCGGGTGGGATTAGCCCAAGCCATGATTCATGACCCGGAGTTTCTGATTCTGGATGAACCGACCGCAGGCTTGGACCCCAACCAGATCAGCGAGATTCGGGATATTATCAGGCGGCTGGGAGAGCGTAAAACCGTGATTCTCTCTTCCCATATTCTCTCCGAAGTCGAGGCCACCTGCAGCCGGGTAGTTATTATTCACCAGGGCCGGGTGGTGGCGGACGGCGATCCTAAGGAATTAGGGCATGGAGGGGTGAATGAATCACGGTTGCATCTGAAAATCGCCAACGGAAAAGGCAACCAGGTTTTAGATACTCTGAAAAAATTACCCGGTGTGACCCAGGCCGAAACTACCCAGGACGAGAGTACGGAAATCAAGGGTTACCTGGTACGCAGTTTACGTGAAAATGATCTGCGCTCGGATATATTTCAACTATCCGGTAAATCCGGATGGGTATTGTATGAAATGCACCGCGAAGTGGTAAGCTTGGAAGCGGTCTTCCGTCATTTAACCTCAAGTTAAAATTTATTTCCGAGAGTAATGATATTCCAAATCAGGAGGAATTTTTATGCCCCTTAAAACTAAAACCGCAGTGCTTCCGGAAAGTGCGGCCCCGGCGGCGCCTGAAGTTTCCGGTATCGCGAAAAGCTGGAAACGCATTGCTATGCTTGCGAAAAAAGAACTCTATTCCTATTTTTTCTCACCCATTGCTTACGTTGTGATAGTGATTTATCTGGTATTCGCGGGATGGTTTTTCTTCTCACGCTTTTTCCTGTTCGGGCAGATTGAACTGCGAACTTATTTCGTTACCGCGCCCTTGCTGCTGATGTTTCTGGCGCCGGCAATTACCATGCGCCTGCTGTCCGAGGAGATTAATACCGGTTCTTATGAAGTGCTTATGACCCTGCCCCTTACCCTGACGCAGATGTTGCTGGGTAAGCTGCTGGCCGCCTTGGCGTTTCTCGCGATTACTATTGGCATAACTATAAGTTATCCTTTGACGCTTTCCACCTTCGGCCCTATGGACTGGGGACCAATAATCGGAGGATACCTGGGTTTATTGTTGTTGGGCGGCGCTTTTTTAAGTATTGGCTTGTTTACTTCCGCGCTGACCCGCAATCAAATAGTGGCCTTTATTTTAGGTTTTGCCATCTGCTTTATGTTGTTTATGCTGGACAAAATTCTGATGTTTGTACCCGGGCCCCTGGTAGGAATTTTTGAGTATTTGGGAGTGGAATACCATTTTCAGAATTTTACCCGCGGGGTTATAGATACTAAAGACCTGGTTTATTTCGGATCGATTATAACGGCGGCGTTTGCCGGCACTCGGATTGTACTGGAAAGGAGGAAATAACCAAGTGAAACCTGAGGAACGGATACGCCGGGAAATTACCTGGTTCATGGTTTTGGTCGGCATTCTGGTATTGGTGAACCTGATCTCGATTCGGACTTTTTTCCGGCTGGATCTCACGAAGCATAAAACTTATTCCCTCTCGAAAATTTCGAAGCAATATATGCGGGACCTTAAGGATCCCTTGACAGTCAAGGCCTTCTTTACCAAGAATCTGCCGCCACCCTACAATACCAATGCCCGTTACCTGCGCGATTTGCTGCAAGACTATAGAGCTTACGCCCGGGGGCGATTCAACTATCAATTTATAGATCCGGCGAATGATCCCTCGATAGCCAAGGAAGCCCGCAGCCTGGGAGTTTATCAAATCCAATTAACCGCTATTGCCAAAGACAAATTTGAGCAAAAAAACGGGTATATGGGCGTAGCTTTGATATACCAGGGCCGGAAAGAAGTGATCCCCCTGATTCAGGATATCAGCGGCTTGGAGTACCAAATTACGAGTACGATTAAGCATTTGCTCCAGACAGAAACCAAGGTGGTGGGTATTACTCAGGGATACGGCGAACCCGGGTTCTCTGAAGAACTCGAAAATATCCGCCAATTGCTTTCCAAGAATTTCGAGATAGTACCGGTTGATTTGTCCAGCGGCGGAATACCGGAGAAGGTGGACGCCTTGATAGTGGCGGGACCGACCCAGACCCTGCCGGAGGAAAAATTATATATTTTAGATCAATTTTTACGGGCCGGTAAAAACATGGCAGTACTGATATGCATGGTAAAGGCCGATGCCAAGCAAAGCATGCAAGGGCGGATAGTGATTTCCGATCTGACCCGCCTGCTTTCAACCTGGGGGGTTAAACTCCGGCCCAATCTGGTCTACGATTCCCAATGCCAGAGGATTTCCGTGGCCCAGCGTGGTCCCGGATTTATTATGCAAAATATCGTGCCTTATCCGCCATTTCCCCTGGTAACCGAAATTGACCGCAAGCACCTGATTAATAAAAACATTGAATCCATCACGCTGCCCTTTGTAAGTTCCTTGGACCTGGATGAGGGAATTCTAAAAAAGCATAACCTGCAAGGGAACGTGCTGGCCAAGAGTTCGGCCAAAGCCTGGAGCCAGCAGCAATATTTTATGCTTTCGCCCCAATTCATCATGCCTCCGCAGCCGGACAAGTTGGAGCAGTTTAACTTGATAGGGGCGGTAACCGGTGCTTTCCCCAGCGCTTTTTCCGCGGCCACGGTTCCGGAAGCCTCTGCGGAGGGCGAAAAGCTTCCGGCCTTCCTGGAAAAAAGCCAACCCGCCCGGTTGCTGGTAGTCGGCGGTGTGGATTTCATTACCAATGATTTTATTGATACCCGCCGTGGGGGCCAGGGCCAGCTTTCGCTGTTTGCTCAGAATATGGTGGATTGGGTGGCCCAGGATGCGGCCTTAATTGAGATCCGGAGTAAAGACAGCAGACCGGCTCCGTTGACTAATATAAGCGAGGCGCATCGCCGGTCAGTGAAATATTTTAACCTGGTGGGACTGCCCATACTCGTAATTCTGGTCGGTCTGGGACTTTGGCGGCGGATGGAAACCCGAAGACTGCATATAGCCGCCAAATACAGAGCTTAATTCAAGGAGGAAGAAGCAAGTGAAGCAGCGCAAGCTAATCATCACTTCGGTGATTTTCGGAATTTTGTTGATCTATGTGCTAATTTCCCAGACCGGGAATAGGGGTTTTAATACTTTAAAATTACCGGTGCTGCCGGTCGTGGTGGCCGAGGAAATGGAGAAGATCGAAATAGTGGCGCCGGCCGATGACCACTTAAGGTTTGAAAAAAAAGAGTCCGGCTGGCAGATCGTGGAACCTTTCGAATTTCCCGTGGACAAAAATAAGCTGAAGGCGCTGCAACGCATGCTGGCGGAATTGCGGCTGACGGACGTGATTACGGAGAACGCGGACCAGGATGCTGATTATAGTTTAACCACATCCACGGCGATTAGCGTAATAGTTACCGGTGGTAAGGACCAGAAGCTGGAATTAAGCGTGGGAACTGCTAATCCCGGCGCCACGCATACTTTTATCCGCCGGCCGGGTGATTCTAAAGTGTACCAGGTCTTGGGTGATATTACCCAGCAGCTCAAGCGTTCGGCCCGGGAATGGCGAAGCCTGGTCGTTTATGATTTTTCCACGGATCAGGTCCGGAGTGTGACAATTTCCCGGAAGGGAAAAAAACCGGTAATCTTCTCCAAAACCGAGGAAATCCAGGAACAGATTGTGAAAGACAGTCCCCAGAGCGTAACCCCTGCGGCATTGCCGGCGCGTACCATCTGGAAAGCCGAAGGCCGGACCGAGCCGCTGGGAGATCCCAAGGTCAATCAGTTTTTAAATACGTTTACCCGTCTTACCGCCGCTCAAATTTCAAACCTGAAAGACTGGACCGGAAAACCTCTGGCCAGCGTACAAGTGAAAACTCTGGCCGCCAAGTATGTCCTGGAATTCCTGGAATTCCAGAAGCAGGATAAACGATATTTAATTCGGCGCTCCGGGGAGAGGATTATTTACGAGATACCGGAATACCAGGGCAATAATCTGTTGAAAGAGCTGAAAGATTTTTAAGGAGTAACTTAACGCCGTCTCCTGGCCCAATGCCCTGGAACCCAAACCCAGCGGTGCGGCCGGGCTCTCTGGAAGCAACTTTTGGTTTCAAAAAAAGCTGGACAATCAAGCTGGTCTTGGTTAATATTCTTCCACTTCGAAAAAAATAAACCTCTATGCTTAAATTTCGTAAATAAAAACATTGACAACTAAAGACCCACAATATATAGTATATGCAGTTCAGGCAGTAACTATATTTGGGACTTCCTACAGATGTCACCCCGGGCGAAAGCCGGGGGCCACGATAGATTTGACTGATAAATTCCCTGGATTCCGGCTAAAATCATGCCGGAATGATGGAAGGTTTTTCTACTGTCTGAATTGCAGATAGGGTATTATAACAATCAGCTCAAACAAGATATTGTGATTATTTATTAATATATAGCACTCTTTGTATTATGCAGGACACTGTTTTTTCCACTAAAGGAGTGCTTTTCCTTGGCAAAAAAAATGGAACTAAATTCATTAAGGGGCGATTAACCAATGGAAAAACAAGCGATTAACCAGATTAGAAAACGTGATGGACGTCTGGTGCCCTTTGATGAACAGAAAATTGTGGATGCAGTTTATCGGGCTATGGCCGCTACCGGGCAGCATGATCTGGCGCAGGCTCAAAGACTGGCACACCGTGTCCATAATATCCTGCGGGACGTTTATAAGCCCGGACAGGTTCCTACCGTAGAGAATGTGCAGGATGAAGTCGAAACGGCTTTGATGGACGAAGGCTCCAAAAAGGTAGCCAAACAATATATCCTCTACCGGGCGCAGCATTCCAAGCTGCGCCAGACGCGGGAACTGTTTTCATCGGCCAATGAAATCATCGATAATTATCTGGGGGAAAACGATTGGCGGATAAAAGAAAATTCCAACATGAGCTACTCCCTGCAGGGACTTAATAATCATATAACCGCTATCTTGGTTTCGCAGTATTGGCTGGAAGAGATTTACTCCGAGCATATTCGCAATGCCCATCTGAATGGTGATTTGCATATTCACGATCTGGGTTCACTATCGGTATATTGTTGCGGCTGGGATTTAAAGGATTTGCTGCTGCAAGGACTCAAGGGTGCTTATGGAAAAACCGAGAGCCGGCCGGCCAAGCACTTCCGGACGGCGCTGGGACAGGTCTGTAATTTCTTTTTTACTCTTCAGGGGGAAGCGGCCGGGGCTCAGGCTTTCTCTAATTTTGATACTTATCTGGCCCCTTTGATTGCCTACGACCGGCTTACTTACCGGGAGGTGGTACAATGTATGCAGGAATTTATTTTCAATGTTAATGTGCCTACACGGGTAGGTTTTCAAACCCCCTTTACCAATATTACGATGGACTTGCAGGTTCCGGGCAATATCCGGAATGAACCGGTAGTAGTGGGAGGAGAACTGCAGAGCCGGACTTACGGGGAATTCCAGGCTGAGATGAATATGCTGAATCGGGCTTTTTGCGAAGTTATGATGCAAGGGGATGCGCATGGCCGGATTTTCACTTTTCCGATTCCCACCTATAATTTAACCAAGGAGTTCGATTGGGATGCGCCGATTATGCAGGATATTTTTACCATGACGGCTAAATACGGCATCCCTTATTTCGCCAACTTTATCAATAGTGACATGGACCCGGAAGATGCCCGCTCTATGTGCTGCCGGCTTCGGCTGGATAACCGGGAATTGCGCAAACGCGGCGGGGGTTTATTTGGCGCCAATCCGCTCACCGGCAGTTTAGGCGTAGTTACGCTCAACCTGCCGCGGGCGGCATATCTCTCAACCTCGGAAGAGGAGTTTCAGGCGCGAATTCTGAATCTAATGGATACGGCCCGCGAGAGTTTGCAGATCAAGCGAAAAATTTTAGAACGCTATACGGAAAAAAATCTTTATCCCTATTCCAAGTTCTACCTGGGAGCGATCAGGCAGCGGACCGGACAGTATTGGACCAACCATTTTTCCACCATCGGACTGAACGGCATGCATGAAGCGGCCTTGAACCTTTTAGGTCAGGGAATTGCAACGCCGGAAGGACGAAATTTGGCGGTCCGGACCTTGGAAACCATGCGCCGCCGTCTCCAGGAATACCAGGAAGAGGACGGAGAACTTTATAACCTGGAAGCTACGCCCGGGGAAGGAACGGCATATCGCTTTGCCCGGGCGGACCGGCGCGAGTTTCCGGATATTATTGCATCCGGCCGGGAGGAACCTTATTATACTAATTCCACGCAACTGGCAGTGGATAGCACCCTGGATGTTTTCGAAGCCCTGGAGCATCAGGATAAACTCCAGACCCTTTATACCGGCGGTACGGTTTTACATATTTTCCTGGGCGAAAGTCTGGATGATTATCAATCTTGCGGTGCCCTGGTTCGCCGGGTAGCGGAGCAATATCATTTACCTTACTTTACCATTACGCCTACTTTTTCTATTTGTCCGGTGCACGGATATATCCGCGGCGAGCATTATGAGTGTCCATATGCCAAGGAAGAAGAGACCGCGGATATCCCGGAGAAAGCCGGCGCTCAGACGCCGGCCAAGATAAGTGAACCAGAAGATCATGTGACGGCCGATCGAGAATTATCTAAAAAGGAGTGAAAAATTATGTCAAAAAAGTGTATGGAAAAAACCGAGGTTTATTCCCGCGTGGTGGGATATTTCCGTCCGGTGCAGCAGTGGAATAAGGGCAAGCAGGAGGAATTTAAGGACCGCCGGGAATTCGAACTGAAGAAGAAGGAAAGGCCGGCAGAATGAATGCAGTCCAGGGAATAAAAGGGTTTTTAGGTATATCCCTGATCGATTATCCCGGTAAGGTGGCAGCCGTGGTTTTTTTAAGCGGATGCAATCTGCGCTGTCCTTACTGCCATAATAGTTCGCTGTTTGATTCCGGGCAGGAGCTGGAGGATTTGCCGCTGGAGGAGTTAATGGAGGCTCTGGGTCGGCGCCGCAAGCTTTTGGACGGGGTAGTAGTGACCGGCGGGGAACCCACCGTTCATCCCCAGCTTTTTCAACTGCTGCGGAGCCTGAAAACCACAGGTTTGTCCGTTAAACTGGACAGCAATGGTATGAAGTCTAATATCCTGGCAGCCGCGGCGGGTGAAGGCCTGGTGGATTACCTGGCCGTGGATATCAAACTGGATCCGGTACGCTATTCGCAGGAATTGCGGGCCCCGGAGGATGCCGCCCACCGGCTGAGGGCTACGGTGGACTGGTTGCGAGCCAGTGATCTTGATTATGAATTCCGTACTACCTGCGTTCCCGGATTGGTCAGGGAAGAGGACATTAAGGTAATATCCCGAATGATTAGCGGAGCCTCGGCATATTACCTGCAACAGTATGTGCCCCGGCATGTCCCGGATTCCTCATTGGCCCAACGTCCGCCCTATCCCCCGGAAGTGCTGGAACGCTTTAGGGAAATTGCCCGGCCTTATGTTAAGGCGGTCGGACTGCGCAATCTTTAGCTAACCATACGGAAGCTTTGAGTCTAGCCAAACCAACGATATCTTGATGTTGCTAAACCATTCCTAAAGGAGGCAGGACATGACAGAGCTTGAAGAAAAACGTGATAGTAAACGTATGCAGCCGGTTACTCGGAGGAAAGTCGAAATATATTCCCGGCACGGCAGAGTTCATTGCACGCATTTTGGGGAAGTTGTCAACCTTTCGGAGAGTGGAATTTGTGTGAAGTTGGCCCGGGCATTATCAACGGGTGAACAGTTGCAGATATTTTTAGACTGTCAAGGAAGAGACCGGGTTTTAAAAACCGAAGGGCAAATTATCTGGAAGAAACCGGCCGGGAGATATAGTTTCCACTTCGGGGTTAAATTCATAACCGACCGCAGAAAGAGACACGTTATGCAGGAAAAACTGAAAGACATCATGGCTGTCTATGACGCCCGTTCCACCATATTACACCGGTTGTTTGAGAAATAAAAATATGGCTATGGGAATACTGGATCATTTGAGCGCATTAGTAAGCCGGGGCGAGAGCAAACCTAAGCCGGGCTTAGCCTACCGGGTAGTCTTGGGAGCTCTGCTTTCTCTGGTAGCCAAGGCCGACGGACAGATAACCGAGAGGGAAAAGCAAGCTAAGCGGGAAATTTTGGCTCGCTACCACTATTCCGATCCGCAAGAGCAGGACGAGATTCTTGAGGCTTCCCGCCAGGCGCTCGAGGAACGGCTGGATTGGCAGGGATTTACGCGGGAAGTAAATCAGCAGTGTGAATACTCTGAACGGCTTAGGCTCCTGCGCGAGCTTTTCGCCGTGGCGTGGGCTGATCACGATCTGAGCCATTCCGAGCAGGAAACCATCCGAAAAATATCGAATCTTCTCTGGATCGATCACCAGGATTTTATCCAGGCTAAATTGGAAACCAAGCCGGCTGCGGAGAAGAAATAGATACCTGTATACTTTAATCTCGGATTTCATCACAATGTTAAGTGCCTTCCCGTTACCCCGTTAATTATAAAACTAGGAGCCTGAGTATTTAGTCGGTTTTTTAGGTTGTCATTCCCGAATGCTCGTATCCCTGGACTAAACCATCCAGGACCGGCGGGAATCCAGAAAAGCATTATTTTATAAGCATTAAAAAAAGCCTGGATTCCGGCTTTAAGCATGCCGGAATGACAAAATCGACTAAATGCTCAAGCTCCTAGGAGCCTGTCGGACTTAAGTCATTTTCCCCCTTTTGTAAAGGGGGCAGGGG
>CBDUZI010000080.1:0-14168 GCA_965371665.1 uncultured bacterium | reverse complement strand
AAAGGGGGTACTTTATTTGAGCACAAAGGGGGGATTTTATTTAAGCGCTAAAGCTCTTCCCCCTTTGAAAAAGGGGGATTGAGGGGGATTTTGCATATAAAAGCGGGCGTTTTATTGATTAAATCCCCCCTGCCCCCTTTACAAAAGGGGGAGAATGACTTAAGTCCGACAGGCTCCTAGAGCTTCTGATTGGCGTCAATTATAAATTTCTCCTGGCGACAATTAAAATTTCCGATGATTTCAGAGGTTGGAAAGCAGGCCAGACGATGAGGCTGTCATTTAAGGCCCTATATTTATCCCCTCAAGCGCTTTCAAGACAAAGGGTTGTTTTCCACGTAATGTTCTTAACTCGGCGAGGGATATTATTTTAGCATCGATTAGTATATCGTATTTCAAATCTATCTCATAACATAATGAAAATATCTCATTTTTCGTATGCCAATCATAACCAGTTCTTAAGATTATTAAAATATCATAATCTGAATATTCGCTACTTGTATTCGCAGCCTGAGAGCCGAATAGTATTACTTTTTCAATATTCTTACCAAGATGTTTTTGCAGCATTTTTTTTAATTCATTTAAAATGTTTTTCTTCGTTTTTTTCATTTAGATAATCTCCAAAATTTTATTATAAAAATCCTTCATTTCATCAAATAATTCCAATATATCCGCTCTATCAAATTCTGCAAAATCATCATAATCCCCGGCTGAGCGGTTTTCATAGGCTTTGACCAGGAATTCCCCATGTTTTCTATCAATTAATTTCTCTTTAATAAAAGCCTTATTAAACCAACCTATTAATTGTTGATGCTTTGAAGTTGTGAAATCTTTTTTGAGCGCTAAGGCCGATAAAATATAAAAGGCTCCGTAATAAATTCGATTAACCGCCAGAACTAATCTGTTGTTTTTAATTAAAAAGTCGACATCAGCTATAGTATCTTTGGCTTTTTCAGTTTTATGCTTTATAAGCGCTTCCTTGTCTTCTTTGGGTAAATTCATTATAGTAAATCCTTTAATATATTTATAAACATCACTTTTAGTTTATACTCAATACTATATATTATTCCTTACTTTTTATCAATAGCTTAGCAGCAGCCGGAGAGTAAACCGCGCCCCCTGTCCTTCCTCGCCTGTTTTTTTTGCGCTGGTTTGTTCTAAATGTTTATCCTATTTATAAATCAATCCCAAAACAACATCTCCCGATTGAGCAATACGCGTGATTTTGTATTTTTCTTTATACGACGTTAATATATCTCTAAAATCCTTCTCAGCGGCTAATAAATATTGCTTATTCTCGTTGACCAGTTTTTCCAAAGTATTTATTCCACCGTACGCTTCTATTAATTTTAAATCAGAATAAAACTTAGGCGCATATATTGGCAGCTTATAGACAATCATGGCTTCATGTTTTTCACTGATTCTCTGACAAACTGTTTTAATATTCAAATTGCCTTCTTTTTCTAATATCTTGAAAGGATGCAGCAGTAATAATTGAACCATCGTTACAGCTATCATTGTTATAAAAACCTTCCGAAATATTTCATTGTTTAGATTATCCAAACTCATTTTAGCAGCCATTATTGCCAGAGGAATATATACCGGGACTATATACCAATGTAATTTTGTACGGGCAACTGTGAAAAATACAAAAATAATTCCAAACCATAATATAAGAAAACCAAGATCACCCTGCTTATCAACACCACGGCGAAAGCCGGTATCCAGCCTCATTGATTTCAAAGGCTTTTCTGGACCCCGGTTTTCACCGGGGTGACGGACACGCGCTAAAAACGATGTTGTGACACAGCCTCTCCAAAGGGAAAAATCTAAAATTCTATTCAGGTTTTAGCGTAGTATCCGGAGTGATTGGTTACGAAAGTTTTGCAGCAGAATCCATAAGAACCAACGTCCCCCATACTATAAGTCTTCTTCTTTTATATCTGCAATTTTCATCAGGTGTTTCAACAGGCCTATTTTTAGAGACGTATACTTACGACAAACAAGCTTCAACCGCCTCATATATATTGGTAAGGAGTTCTTCAAATGTTTCTCCTTGTGTGGCACAACCGGTAATAGCAGGTATTTCGGCCCAATACCCCCCTTCTTCTGCTCGATGAATGACAACTTTGATCTTCATAATTTCGCCTCCTGTTTACCAATTTTTCCCATATGCCTTTCTATATAATACCATATTCATATCTATCGGTTTTATAATACCGCCTCCAAAACCAAATTAACCGGCAGCCGGATAATAAACCGCGCCCCATGACCTTCCTCGCTTTCAACCCATATCCCGCCGTGATGCGCTTCGATAATACGTTTGCAGGTCGCCAGACCCAGGCCGGTCCCTTCGGTTTTGGTGGTAAAAAACGGCTGGAAAATATTCGACATATTTATCTTTTTTATGCCTTCTCCTCCATCGATTACGTAAACTAAAATATGCGAATCATTGCCATCAGGTATTTGTCTATTTTTTTCTCCCGCTTCGGTCATAACTTCAATTTTTCCGCCGTTATTCGAAGCCTGGATAGCATTCAATATAAGATTTAAGAAGACCTGGGTTAATTGCTGAGTATCGCCTTGAATAACCGGAATATTATCCAGCATTCTCACAATCTCAATCTGGTTTTTACGCAGTTGACTGCCGAGCAGCATAACCACCCGATCCACAACATTCCGGATAAAAACCTGTTCTAATTTTAAAGGCGATGGCTTGGAAAAAGCCAAAAGATTCTCGGTAATTCCTGAAATCCGGTCTATTTCCGTGGGGATAATTTCATCGAAGCGTTTGCGGAATGCCGGCTTGTCATATTTCATTGGCAGCATCTGGATAAAGGCTTTGATAGAAGCCAGGGGATTGCGAATTTCATGAGCGATTCCGGCTGACATGGTTCCAATGATGGTTAGCCGCTCATTATTGAGCATCTGTTCGTACATTTTTATATTTTCCAGCGTGATTGCCATTTGTCCGGCCATAAGGTCCAGGAGCGCGATATCCCGCTGCGTAAACTGGTCGCCGGAACGCTTTTCGCCCAGCACGGCAAAACCCATCAGGTTATGCTTTAGCAGCAGGGGAACCAAAAGACCTGCCTGGAAAGTGGTGTCCAAAGCCTCCTGTATTTTAGCCTTTTGCGGATCTAATATTTTATCTCCGCTGTAAAGGTGGCCGAACCTATGCCGAAACTCGCCGGCTTCCAGGATTTCCTTGTTTTTCACTAAATAGTTGACCACCGGATTTTCTTCTTCTACATATTCCGGCAGCAGCTCAGACTCCGGCCCGGCTTTTTTCCGGCAAATGTAATGAGTTTCTCCGGCTTTTTCGCGCAAATAGAAACCCACGCTTTTAAGGTGCATTTCATCAATCAAGGGCCGCGCTACAGCATTTAGCGCATCCGGAAGATTAATAACCGTATTAAGTTCGTGGGCAACCTTTTCCATAACCTGGTAGTAGTCGTATTTTTTCTGGAAAAAGAGCCGGTCCGTTACGGCATCCAGCCAATCGCGCAAAGGCTGAACCGTAATCGCAATCAGGATCGCCGCCGCGATCATTAACCCGATTGACCCCGGACTTCCCGGCGGGCCGAGGAATTTATGCGGGAGCATGAGGATGAAAGTGTAAAGGCCGGTGATGATAGCGACAAGAATAAGATATAGAGAAGTGCGTTTGATGACAATTTCGATATCGAGAAGGCGATAACGGACCATAGCATATCCTAAAATCGCTCCCATCTCCACCGTAGCCCAAGGCCCCCAAAGATAAATGTTTTTAAAACCGAGGACAGGCAGAACCAGGTTAGTAATTAAAATATGAAGGATAAATACACTAAAGCCCATCATAATATAAATAAGCTGAAGTTTCTCCTCTTTTTGAGCATGCCGGAACCTGGTGACAATTCCCCAGACAGTGAATATCAAGTAGCTTAAAACAAATAATACAATCAAAAAATATCCCGGTCCGATTACCGGTTCAAGCCCCCAAGTCTGCATTTTAACATCCTTAATTACCAAGGGCGTTAAAGTTAAAATAATTGCCAGTAAACCAGGAGTATAAATAACCAACAATTTGGGAGGTTTTAATATTCTATTTGGAAATCCCGAGATAAAATGCAAGAGAGACGTGGGCACGAGCATTCCCACGGTAAAAGTCAACCTGCCCCATAACAAGGCCGAGCCGTGTGTTTTGGAATTTACTAGAATTAATAAACTGGTAAGCCATAAACTCAAGGAAAGAAAAAGAAGACCAAAGGCGATATGGGTCTGTTTTTTAGGTTTTTTTAAGTAAATGAATGCCCCGATTAAAATATTGAGAGCGGCGATGATTAGAATATGTTTATTAATCAAAGTCCTGATCTCCCTAAAGCAACAAATAAATAATTCTGATTCGCATAAACACTTTTTTGATCAATGACTTGCAACTGGTTCTGCCGCAATATTGCAGCCGCTGAATCAGGTTTTAAAAAGGTATAGTGATATCCGTATTGCAAGATGGCGCTGAAAGCAAGCGCTCCCAGACAAAGCGGCAGGTTTATGATTTCCTTCCAGGCGCCGTGTTTTAAATGATACCACACCAAGGGAAGCAATTTAGCGTTTTCTTGAGGATCAGATAAAATAAAAAGCCCTCTTTTTTTTAATACCCGGCTTATTTCGTAAATAATTTCGGATTGATCAGGCAAAGCATAAAAACCATTTATTAATAAAATTACATCAACCGATGCAGAAGGTGTTCTCTGCAAGGCGGATTTAATATCCGCAACCTCAAACCCTACCCCATTGCATTTTTTACGCGCCCTTTTAATCATAGCAGTGGTTGAATCAATACCTTCGATTTGGGAATCCGGAATCCTCGTTTTTAGGATACGGGAAAAATTCCCCGTACCGCAACAGGCATCCATTATTTTAGGATTTTTCAGATTGTTATTCTTAATATGCAGTTCTATTATATCAACTACTTGAGATAATAGATGAAGATATGGCAGGGCACGGAGAGTTGCTAAATCATAAAAATAGGCATACCAATGCCAAATCAGGGTGTCCTGTGGCGCTGATTTGATATTTCCCTTGGTAGGGTGGATTCGCTTTATTGGCTTTATATTGTGATTCACCGCTTCATCTTTCATCAATATCCCTTGGTGAGCAGAAAAGCTAAAACTTCTAACACAAATTAAGTATTTCCTCTTTTTTTGTAGTAATGCATATCTATTTGTATATGTGCTACTTTTAAAAAACTTCCTTCATACAGTATCCAATTTCAAATTATATTATGCCGCGGCTAATTGCGGTACAAAATTCCAGGGATTCACACAAGTTATCTCGTTTTTTTCATAATAATCGCTAATTTCTCGTTTGATTATTTTTGTAATTTTTGAGTAATTCACCCTGCCAGCGACAAAGAAAGCATCATGTAAATCGAGTTTCAAGAATAACTCGTTAAGTTTATTACTATGTTTTACCGAACCAGTCGTTAATCCATTAGGATAAACATTTTTTATTATTCCCGTCTCTTCATCATAAGGACTATTAATTACTTCTGATGTCCTTCTGAAAACATACTTAAACTCTTCCGAACGGTCTTCCTCACCAGAAATTGTCAGATCATCCCAAACGTGTCTTACAAGGCTTGCAACATCTTTATTTCGTGTTCTAACCACGACTCTAAGGGGTCTCAAATTCCTCTTAAATAATTTATTCCATAAATAGATATTTGGCAATATACCCAGACCACTACAACTCTGGAACTCGGGAACTACCATGGATGCGTGTGCATAAATTAAATCGCTTTCAATAAAACCACATGATGAATAAGCTACAATTCGTTTATCCTTCCGAATCACAGTTAAAAAGTCTGCAAAAACCGCATTCTTCCTCATCACCTCATCCGAAGCGTAAATTTCCGCCTGGTCTTCGGTTTTACCAAAGGCGGCCAAGGTCACTTTCCGCAAGTCCTGGATCACCCTCTCGGTTATCCCTTTGTCAATGAATTTCACAAAGGGATTTTGGATGACCTCGGCAATAAAGCCGCCGCGGATCCGGTAAAATTCACTGTTTTCTAAATAATACTCAGTAATGGGTGATTCCAAAGGATTTTTTGACTGATTGGCCTGTTGTTCTTGAGTTAAGGCTTGCTGCTGGTTAACTTCAGAAGTTTTTTCCAGCACACTTGCAACCGATGAATTCATATACACCTCCCCTTTTCCGGTTTGGGTTGCAAATATCAGTTAAGACAAGCAGTTCTTAATGTCTGATCTATCATGGCGTCGACTTCCTGCTGGGTGATAAGCGGTTCGGGTTTGATGGTTTTAGGAACATTTGAATGTTTCTTAAAAGGAAGGCTTTTATCTGAAGTGGCAACTGCGCGTTCTACCAGGGACTTCATTTCTCCGACATCAAAAGGCTTACCGACAAAATCCGAGGCCCCGCTGCGCATGGCGGCCGTAACTCTCTGCTGGTCATCAAGCGCTGACATTACAATCACGCGCGATTCGGGCGTTTGCTCGCGCAGCAATTGCATGGTCTGCACGCCGTCCAGGCCGGGCATCTGGTAATCCATGAGAACTACCTGTGGCCGGTGATTCCCGGAGACCCCCAGGGCTTCCTCGCCGCTGGAGGCAAAGGCTAGATCGAAATCATCTTCAAAAACCGTTCTTAAAGCTTCGCGTAATCCGTGATTATCATCCACTATCAGCATCTGCTTCTTTGACATGATTTTATCCTCCTTATTTTGATATTTCTTTCATTAAACAGCTAAAGAATCTTGATTCCCTCCTTTCCTTTGATTTTTTGTTGACAAAGTATAACCCATGCCCTGTTTTTCTGTAAACCTTTTTGACAGCTGGAAAAAACAAATATTTATGCTTATAAATAGCGGTTTTATTGCTAAAATCTATGTTGAATTTAATTTCCCCCTTTGGAAAAGGGGGATGAAGGGGGATTTGCTGAAAACGGAGCTATACATAAAAAATCCCCCCTTCCCCCCTTTTCCAAAGGGGGGTAAAACAGACTGAGATATGCCGTGCTTATCACTATTTACCGCTTGGAATTAATTTCCAGCTTATCCATTTTCATAATTAAAGTATTGCGGTGGATACCCATGGCTTTCGCGGCTTTAGTCTGGTTCCAACGAAGTTTTTCCAAAACCCGTGAAATAAATTGATGTTCAAACTGATGACAGGCTTTTTTGAGATTAATCGTCTCGCCTTCCGCAGGCGTTGTTTCGCTCAAGGCCTGGTCGGTTAATACGTTCGAAGGTATATCGCTAACCGTAAGTTTATCACCGGAAGACAACAGTACCATGGTTTCTACCATGTTTTCCAACTCCCGGACATTACCCGGCCAGTTGTAATTCACCAGTAAATCCATGGCTTCGGTTTCAATCTCCTTGATAAGCTTATGCTGTTTTTCAGCGCTCTTTTTAACAAAATGTTCCACCAGTAAAAAAACATCCTCCCGGCGCGTCCGCAGCGGCGGCAGTTCAATTGGTACTACTTTTAATCTGTAATAGAGATCTTCCCGGAAGCGGCGTTCCCGGACCAGATCTTTTAAATCCACGTTAGTCAAGGCCAATACCCGCACATCCACCGGTATTACATCATTGGAACCGACCCGGACAATTTCCTTCTCCTGCAGCACCCGGAGCAGCTTGGCCTGGACGGGCAAAGGGAGCTCTCCCACGTCATCCAGAATAATTATCCCGCCGTTGGCATACTCAAACTTGCCGATCTTGCGGGAAACCGCCGAGGTAAAGGCCCCCCGCTCGTGACCGAAAAACTCGCTCTCCACCAGTTCCCCGGGGATGGCGGCACAGTTGACAGCTACCAATGGTTTGCCGGAGCGGGACCCGCGCTTATGCAGAGCCCGGGCCACTAATTCCTTGCCGGTTCCACTCTCTCCCTGGATAAGCACGGTACTATCGGCATCCGCCACTTTATCGATTAAGGAATAAATAGCCTGCATGGCAGAGCTCTTGCCGACCAAATTATATTGGACCAAACGATCTATTTCACTGCTCAGCGCCTGAGTAAGCTTGGATAAATTTCTTTTTTCCAGAGCGCGATTAATAACTGCGGTTAGGTTATTAATATCAAAAGGCTTGGTAAGATAATCATAAGCGCCGTACTTGATAGTCTTAACCGCGGTTTCGGCCGCCGTGTTTCCGGAAATCATGATCACATCCAGGTTTGGATCATATTCTTTAATGCGACGCAGAATTTCGATACCATCATGATCCGGCAGTGTGAGATCTAAAAGCACGAGTTCAATGGTAGAGATTTTTCTGATTTTGTCGAGGGCTTCCAGTCCTGAGGTCGCCGCTATGGGATGATATTCTTCTTCCAATAAAGTGATCAAAGCCTCAAGTACATTTGGATCATCATCTACAATTAAAATATTTGTTTTCATTAGCACAACCTTCCTAATTTTTTTAAGGCCAAATGTAACAGGGATGGCTATGTTATGTCAAGACTTTTTTACATTTTTTTGTGCAAAATGCCTATTGTTATGGGCAAGTTTCGCTTTATAGAAGCCAGCCCCTACGATTAATTCAAAATACCCAAGCCTTTGTAGGGGCGGGCCCCTGTGCCCGCCCTTTGCGATTTCGCTAATTTCGAATTTTACGGGCCAGCCATGCCCTTCGGCAAGCTCAGGATAAAGAAGCCGGCCCTACGATTAATTTTAAAATACCCAAGCCTTTGTAGGGGCGGGCCCCTGTGCCCGCCCGCTTTCGGATTCGCTCGGCTCTGCGACGCGTTTAAATCTTAAAAATAATAGTATGTTTTTGATTTTTTTGATATATTAATATTTAGGATAATTAATATATTTTTCATACGTTAGCCGCTTCATCCCCGGCTTTCACCGGGGTGACGAATAAGCAAGCAAAACTTAAATTTGCCAAGATGATCGAACGTCATTGGGATGACATCGCCAGTTACTGCCATTCAGAAAACAAAGTCTCCCTCGGATTTATGGAGATAATGAACAACAAAATCCGGGTTATCCAACGCCGGGTTTATGGTATCCGAAACCAAGAATATCTGCGCCTCAAAGTCCTGGTTTCGTTTCTGAATGACGGCTAATTTACCCACACAAAACCCGGAAGATCCAAAGAAAATTTGTGCCGTCAAATAAACTCCAATGAGATAGAGCCATTAATAAAAAGTATCAGGGAAAACACGAAAAGAAGCCACGAGGAGTCTGTAAAACATTTTAAAACTAAGTATACAGATCATGAAGATTTGCCAATGTGGATGACGGCTGAAAGCCAGGCATCATTCCACAAGCTCGGAGGCTGGTAATGAGTAAAAAATGCTTGGTAATTGTTTTGACTATTATATTCTCCACATCAAAATTATTATGGGCCGCAGGTTCCGGCACCACGGGCGCCATAATCCTGAAACACAATTATAGTCCCCGGGCCGAGGCCTTGGCGGAAGCCTTTACCGCAGTGGCCGATGACATCAATGCCATTTATTGGAATCCGGGAGGCTTGTCCTATTTGCAGCGGGATGAAGTGATGACCTCGTTGTCCCGGGGATTGATGGATAATATTTTTGGACAGATCAGTTATGCCCATTCGCTGACCCAAGATATTACTCTGGGAGGCAGTTTTCTAACCTACGCAGGCGGAGCTTTTGAGCTGCTGGATGACTCGGGAAATTCCCGAAATCTCAATTCCCAGCAGGATTTTCTCGCCGCACTTTCGATTTCTTTTTTAACCTATTCCTGGGTGCCGGGTTACTTGTCCGCCGGAATCACCTTTCAATTTTTACATTCCACACTGCTGGAAGATGTTTCCGGCATGACAGCAGCTGCTACTATTGGTGTTTCCTATAAAACAAATTATGCGTCGCCTTTTCGTGTGGGATTGTCCGTTAAAAATATAGGTTTCCCGCTGGGCTATGGAGGGCAGGCAGATCCTTTGCCCCTGACAGGACAACTGGGTGCGGCTTATCAATTACTTAAAAGCCCGCTCACCAAGCCTGCGCATGACATTATTATAGCAATAGACGCCGGTCTGGGTCTGGACACGCCAATGTATATTAATCTGGGTACGGAGTATTGGTTTCAGAACCTGCTGGCCGGGCGTTTGGGGTATAAAATAAATCGAGACCTCGAAGGATTTTCGTTTGGGTTGGGCGTTCGTTACCCCTTGACGCCAAATATGCCGATCCAACTGGATTACTCCCTGTCCCTGGCTGCTAAATTTGATCCCACCCATAAACTGGCCTTGACACTTGGTCTGCCTCAAAATCCTAAGCGATGGACTGAGGAGAAATGGCTGGCCAAACAAAAAGCGGATAAAGAACTTGTGGAGCGTAGAAAAGCTGTAGAAATGGCTCCACCTCCCTCAGAACCGGTCCCAGTAGCTCAACCGGGCATTTTGGAACAGAAACCAAAAGCTTCGGATAAAAAAATCCCGGCTGAAATCCTGGAAATTCAAAAAAGTGGCGGAATTGCTTCTAAAGTAATTTTAAACGTGGGACGCGATCAGCAAGTCAGAGTTGGATTCACGGGTATTATTTTAAATTCTAAGGGACGGCCTGTAGCCGGTATGATTATTCGCCAGGTCGATCCAAAACTCAGCCTGGCTGAAGTCATTGGCTTGGGGCAGAATATTGGCAATGATGCAACAGCGGTGGTTTATGACCCGCTTTCGAAATAATAGTGCAGTTGGTAATGTCAAAAGTTTTATGAAAAAATGGATGAAAGTATGAAAAAATTTCCTCTCCCCAGGATTTTGTATAGACCGGGGGGAGGGGATGAAAATGAAAAATGCTTTTCCTCAACAAGCACTAACTATGAACGCATTAATAAACATAGAAAGGACCCTGTATCATGAAAAAGGATTTATTGCTTTTAACCTTCGTGTTTTTTCTCAGCCATTCAGCCTGGGCGGATGATTTCGTTGTAACCGATCGGGCAGACAGCGGGCCCGGAACGTTGCGCGATGCTGTAGCGCAAGCCAATGCCGCAGCCGGGTTGGATAATATCACCTTTGATCTCAGCGGCAATTCCATTACGGTTAACAGCACGGTTATAGTGACTGATCCGGTTGTCATTGACGGCGGAGGAACGCAAGTTATCGGTGGTACTGGTAAATATAATAGCATTAGCATTTTACAACTGGCTTCTGGTTCAGATGGCAGTGTCATCCAAAATCTGTCTTGGATAAACTCTTTTGCAGGAGTTAGTATATTTAGATCGAATAATAATCGAATTAATAACTGCCGTATTGGCACAAACTGGCAGAACATGTCTGGATTGGGCCATCAAATCGGGGTTGAAATTACTGATAGCTCTCAAAACAGAGTAGGTGGCAATCGTTTGGCAAATGAGGGAAATATCATTTCCGGAAGTGATACTGGAGTATCAATTCACACCAATTTTGGTGATGACAGTTATCGAGGCAACAGCATATGCGGTAATGTAATTGGTTTAAATTCCTCGCAAACAGCAGTCCTTCCTAATAGCTGGGGCATTAAAGTTTTTTATGCCTCATATAACTTTATTGGTGTGCCGGAGCCCGGGTATGAAAACATCATCGCCGGCAATAGCACGGGTGGGATTAATCTCATTGGCGGTGCGTATTTAAACCGGGTTCAAAATAACTGGATAGGCTTCAATACTTCGGAGAATATATTTCCAAACAGCTTCTGGGGAATATGTTTGGAACATACAGGCTGTTTAGCAAACCTTATTGGCGGTATTGGCCCTCATGAGCGGAATATTATTTGCGGAAGTGTAGGTGCAGTTCGGATCTTTTCTGATGCTACGGGTAATACCATCACTGGCAATTGGATTGGGTTGCTGCCATCTGGACAGGTACCTGCTTCGACTGGTTTTTCTGGCATTTATATTGAGGGTGGAGCATCCAATAATTTCATTGGAACCAAGTTATCCGGAAAGGGAAATCTGATTGCAAATACCCAAAATGGACTTTATATTAAAGATGCGACCACTACTGGCAATAGGTTGTTTGGTAATACAATTTGTGCCTTTTCATCCGCGGGAATCGTTTTTGATAACAGTGCTTCAGGGAGCGATGCTCCCGTAATCTCATTTGCCAATAGTACCCGGGTAGACGGGACCGCACAAGCATACGACTATATCGAAATCTTCCGCGCTGAACCGAGACCTGGTTTAGCAGGTGGCAGCCTGGCTTATGCAGGTGGAACTTCTGCCAATGCCGGCGGGCAATGGAGTATTGCTCCGCTGGAACTCACAAGAGGCGATTATGTTTGCGCGCTGGCTTCAGACGCAGCAGGAAACAATACATCTGTTTTCTCATCTAACATTCTGGTTATTGCGCTTACTCCCACTGTTACGCCAACATCATCGCCCACAGCCACAATTACACCGACCTTTACCAACACCGCAGTTCCCGATCAACTGCGGGTGTTTAATAACCGCATCGATCCCACCAAAGGCGAAACCATGAGAATCCGCTGGAGCCCGCCCGCAACCGGTCCGGTAACGATTGAAATATATAACATGCGGGGCGAGCTGATTAAGACTCTTTTAAAAAATGCGGTTTATGCCGGCGGGCAAATTCACGAGGCCGCGTGGGTGGGCCAGAATGATGCGGGAAGCATAGTGGCAAATGGAATTTACATCGTATCTTTAGAGGCAGCGGGTGGATACAAGGAAAAGTTCAAGGTGGCTGTAATTAAGAATTGAAAGTTAAAGAAATTGTGATATAATTATTATGTTACAAAATTCTTATCAGGATATTTAAAAAAATATATTCAAAATATGAGTGCTGGAAGTGGTGATAATCGGTGCCAAGGCCCAATAGCACTTGAATCCGTAATTTTAGTTTTTTTTAAATCCAAACAAAGGATAGGACTTCCTTATGCAAACTTCTAAGTTTCTCTTTCCATGGTTAGCTTTAATGTTTGTTTTTTCCGTTCTTGCGAACTCCTACGCTACTGTCATTAATGTCAATGTTGATGATAAAAACACGTCTACCGTGAACGCCGATTCTTCCTATATCATTACTTACACCACGGGAGGTGCGGGAGCTTTAGCTATAAGCGAGTGGATCGAAATACGCTTCCCGGACAATACTGACGTGCCTGGCAGTGTCGACAGCACGAATATTACTGTCAACGGCACCAATATCCCAAGCAGTGCCTCAGGTACGGGCCTAGTTCTTCAGTTTGACACTCCCGTGGTTATTGATAATGGTGATCCGGTCGAGATAATTATCGCGCAAGCGGCCGGCATTGATAACCCCAGCATTCCAGGAAATTACCAGTTAGAAGTACTTACCCAGAGCGAGACGACCTGGGTGAGTTCTAATAATTATACTATTACGGCCGATGGCACGGTGCTTGAGGTGGGCGATGTCGCGGTCAACCCCAATACTATCGGCTATCCGGCCGAATACACCATTGCCATGACCTTAAGCACCAACGGTGATCTGTGGGTAGACAAAAGTGTAATTACCATCATTTTTCTGCCAGGAACCTCGGTAACTGATGGTCCGCTGGCCGGGGTCACGGTCAACCTCACTGGAGCCGTTTCAGCCTCGGGCAATGCCGGCACTCGCGTGATCACGATTGTTCCCAGCCAAACCATCTCCGGGGGAGCTGCGGTGTCCGTAGTCATTCCTCCCACGGCCCTACGCAATCCGTTTGCTGCCGCTGACTACACCCTGGATGTTTCAACCAGCACCCAGCCTACTGCCGGAACCAGCGGCATCTATTCCATAAAAGCTTCAGTCACTCCCCTGACCGTCGGTACGCCCACGATTTCACCTGACACCGTCGGCAATATCGGCCAATATGAGTTTGACATCACAACATCTGCAGACGGCGCCTTAGTGGCAGGTACGAGCACAATTTCGGTTGAATTTCCGCCCGAAACCAGTGTGCCTGCCACATATGCTTCCGGGGACATCGAGATCGCCGGTACAGCAGTAAGCATCGCCAGCGGGTCAGGCCAGACCGTTACCTTCACTACACCAATTAACCTTGACGCTGACACAACCTACAGCATAAGGTTCACCACCGATGCCGAATTACGCAATCCGTTTGCTGCCGCTGACTACACCCTGGATGTTTCAACCAGCCCCCAGCCTACTGCCGGAACCAGCGGCATCTATTCCATAAAAGCTTCCGTCACTCCCCTGACCGTCGGTACGCCCACGATTTCACCTGACACCGTCGGCAATA
>CBDUZI010000079.1:0-14319 GCA_965371665.1 uncultured bacterium | reverse complement strand
GGACGTTTTCCGAGAGATAAAAGCCGGCATAGGGGATCAAACGTGAGTGGTCATCAATAAAAGCCAAGAGATAGGTTTTTTTACGTTTGCCGTTATGTTCCACCGGGGGGGGGACCGTGCAGACAATCGCTCTGCCATAAATCATTGGGAAGTTCCGCCTCGAATTTCCGCCGATCCGGGGGGTGTGAGCCGGCTGCTTTCATTGCTCCCTGGCAGTGTAAAAAGCGGTAACAGGTTGAGAAATTCAGACGAATACCGGTTTGACCGAAATAAGCTCTCACGCGCCGTTTCAGCGCCCTGAGCCAATGTCTCTGGCGGCCCCGGGGAAGATCGGGGCGCCAGCGTTGATACCTAAGGCGCTGTTTAAGACTTGCGTGAATGGTGGCTATGGAATTTTGGAAGCGGCGCCAATACCCTTGAGGACGCAAACGGAAAACTCGGCGGCAGGCCGGGCAACGGTATCGCCGCAGCCACACACCTTGATTATAGCCGTCAAAGTAGGCCAGGACATAACCATGGCCCCAGAGTTTATGACTTTTACACGCCTCGGCTGTGGAATGAGCCGGGCGTGAAGAAAATCGTGCTGCCGGGTATTATGCTCGGCCTGCCGGAGAACCTGCCGGCTTTGAGAGAGCTGCAGGAAATTTTAAGAGGTCTGCCAATCATGCCGGGCAGGCGAAAGTTAAGGCGCCGGCCGCCTATGCCGGCCTGCTCGGCTTAAGGTCTGTAAGAATACTGATAGAAAATTGCTTTTTATTTTATAAATTCAGCGTAACTACTCAGGTCGTCATTCCGGCGAAAGCCCTGGACAAAACCATCCAGGACAGGCAGGACAGGCCGGAATCCAGAAAAGCATTGTAAAATAAGCAGTGCGCATCCTGGATCCCGGATCAAGTCCGGGATGACGAGCAAAAAACACCCTCAAACCAAGTTGCGACACAGTCTCTACAAAAGGGGCGTCTCGCCAAAAGCCCTTTTTATATCGGGAATAAATATTCCGCTTATTTCAGAGTGTTTTTTTCATTTACGCCGCCTGCCATATAAACCGTCTGTTTCGACGCTGCTCAATAAGCTTCATTTCCTTATGGATAATCACTTCCGGGAAATCATACAAATATTCCAGCATCCAGCCATATTCTTTTTGCATATCCGTCGCCCGCAATATCTTAGGCAGCCGGAATACCCTGGAATTAATGGTTCCACCTATAACCAGGGATGCAGGAGCAAGCTGGTTCATGCATGATATCGCATCTTCCAGCAAGGCTGAATCATTATCACATTTCCTTAACTCCTGGATAAAGGCTTTCAGCATCTGTTTCTGGAATTGCCGGATACTGGTTATATCTTTGCTCCGCATAATTTTGCGCAGATTGCTTTTCTCGTCAGAGAGTATTTTTGCCAGAGAAGATTGATTTCCCGGCATGGCTTTCCGGAAGCGTTTCAGGAGATATGCCTCCCGTTTATCCGGTTTTAACCAGTTGCCATAGGCCAGTCTGATATCAGATATCCGGTTGGCATATATCCAGGCTCCAACGCCGGCGGTTAAACCGGCCGGCAAGGCGAATAGCGCTAGGGGCAGACTCAGGGCAACAGCAGCCAAAGCACCCAGGGCCAGTCCCCAGATTGCCAGCGTAATACTGAATAATCCAACGCCTTTTTCCAGTACCGGCACGGTCATGGCCCGGTCGATTCCCGGGATAATCCTTTTCCAGGCATTCGCATCGGTTTTTACTATTTCATTCTGAGCCTCTTTTAGATCTTTTGCCAGTATTTTATGACGTTGCCGCAGATTCTGGTAAGCTACTATATGGCCGGCTAGAGATAATGCCATTTTATAGCGTATGCCGGCGATTGAACCAGTCTCGGCTTTTTTATCCTGAATCAGAACCGCTAATAAATAGGAAGGCAGGCAATAAGTCGTATCGCCATTTTCACTTACTATATAATGACCCAGGATTTGCCCTTTAATCCAGGCCGGCCAACCGGATGTTTTCCGGTTAAGCACACTAAAAAACACTCTGCCGGTATTATTAATTTCAAAAGCGAACCTGGGAATAACCGATATTTTCATGAGCTCACTGATTTCCGCCTCCTCAGCCGAAGTTATATTGATTTTCGGCGCCCCCCCGGCGCAAACACCCAGGCCTATAGCCATTACCAACAGCCATGCTCTATGCATGCCCGGAAAATACTCGAATATGGGGGGCAGGAAAAATAAAATGGGTTTATTTGGTTTATACCACGCTTCCGAAGATTGCGGCGCTTTACGCATCTCGGCTTTCTGCGGCATAATCGGAGCCTCCGGTTTCGGCGCCAGGGCAGATGCATGAGACGTAATAAAAAAAGATAGTAGCATTACCAGGCTGACAACCAAATTTATGTTCAGCCATTTGGAGTATGGTAAGATTCGGGTTTTTTCTTTGCCTTTATTCGGGTAATATTTTTTCAGTGTCATTAATTTCTTTTCCAGTTTTTCCAGCACCTTACTTGTAACCTTACATGAATACACCATCCAAAACCCTTTATATTCATCAGATTCGCTTTTTCTATTATAATAATCGATGTTTTCCAGAATCTTTTTTATTTCTTCCCGGCTCAATTCTTTTGTTTTGCTTGTAAATTCAAGGTAATTTTCTATTTGTTCATATGTAAATTTCAGGCTGCCGGAAGAAAAAGCTTTTTTCTTAACTGTACTTTTCCTGTTTTTTTCTTTATATTCAATAAATTCCTTTATGACTTTTTCTTTACCCTCTTGACTTAAACTTCCGGTTGTTTTTTCTATTTTTCGGTAAGCTTCTATTTCTTCATATGTGAAATCCCATCTAATGAATTTTATGCCGCTTATACTTCGCATACGATTAAATATTATTCTTTCACCTGATTTTATTCCCGCGGCCAGCATCCATTCTTTAATCTCCGCCTCTTCCTTCCCTGCAAGCTTGTCTTTAATAAATTTAATTATAGCCTCAAGGCCGGATGCGATCTCCTCAGAGGTATTTCCCGAAAGGTGTAATTCCAGCTTGATATCTTCCACGATTTCCGGCAGATGATCACCCGCTTCCATAGCCGGGCCGGCATTATCTTCTGCCATAAAATCTTTGTAAATAACATTAGTATAGACTTCATTAGCTGTGTTTATTGCTTTTTTAGCCTTGTCAAATGCTTTATCATAAAGCCCCTTTTCATACCATGCATACGCCGCTTGTAATAATTCCAGCGCGTATTCTATTTCTTTTGAGGATTCATCCACACCTTTATCGATACATTCATTTATAAACTCGCTGGCCTTTTTTATCTCCTCCTTTGCCCTTTTCTTTTCTCTTGATGCTTCTTCCGGTTGAGTTTGAGGAGGATTAATAAATTGCTCTAATACTTTTCTTGTATCCCAGTTAAGCTTTTTATAAGTATTATACATCGCCATGAATTTTTCGGTTAATTTATAACTTTGATTCGCAGGAATTTCTATAAGTCCTGCTTTTTTAAACCGCCCTAATATTTTTAGAATTTCTCCTGTAACCATAGGAGTTACTAATTCATCAATCTGGTTCCGCCTGAATACATTATTTTTTATCCCTTCCTTTTTCATCAACTCAACAATCGCCAGAAATACCTTGACTTCATTAAACATAAAACTTCTGGCTTTAGAAGCCGTATTAATATCAGAGGCTTGGGGGGGGAAGTGAAATATATCATTGAATTCTTTTTTAATGTCAGGCAATGATTCTACCGTCTTCCAAAATTCTTTATTATTATTGCTGAATTTATCGGTTAGGTCCCATTGATTATTCCTGTATTTGATATATCCTTTAGATTGAAGAAGATAGCGTATAATATATTTTGCATTAATGGCTTTTGCATCCCGGGGGAGATTATTCAAATATTCAAGCCAATATGCCGCTTGGATTACCGGATTTAATTTTTTATAAGTTGCCGGGATATCATTGATATTACCGGTTGAAATGGTTTCGGCGGCGTATAATATTATTTTTGCTATGGGATCAATATCAAGGGCGGTTTTTAAATCCCAAGCCCGGGGAATTTCAATATTAAACGCGGCTTTCAACAGCTTACGGTATCTGTTAAACCTGTTTATATTGGTTAATCGAATTCTCCCTTGATTATCTACATTAAATGCCGCAGCAATAAAACCACTTAATTTAGCAATATCCAGCCAATTTAAATTATACGGCAGACTTGGTTTTTTAACTTTTATGGTATTAAACACCATCTCATCAATCCATTTTGTCCCTTCCAAATCATTTAAAGTATAACCCGCTTTGGATAATAATCTTATTAATCCCGCCAGAGGAATGCCTATTTGGCCGCTTTTATAACGACTAATATTTGTATGGCTTATTTCCGGCTCCATTATTGCAGCCAACCCGCCGTGTATTTTACTTCTAAGCTTATCATTCTCATAAAACAACTCTTCCCTGAATTCATTGGTCAGTTTTATATAAACTCCCGTACACTTCATCAGGTCCTCAATTGACACTTCAAGTGGAAATTCATTATTTGTTGGTTTCTTTATTGGCGCTGATTTTATCGTTTTCGCCAGCCCCATGGTGGTTAAAAACACCGGCGCTATATAGGCTGCATCTCCATGAGCGATAAATCTATATAACCCCCAAATAATCATGAAAAATGAAGTAACCGGAAGAAATAATTCTAAAACCTTTTTCCAAATAAACCGTGGGTTGACAAATTTACCCCTTAACCAGGAAATTACCTTATTGGCAAATGGTTTAATCTTTAAGACCTTTGCAGCGTTGTTGTAAAAAATATCCTGCAGGTCTTGGGGCTGCATTTCGCCTTTTGCTATAAGCGTATCTGAAGCCGCTTTGATTTTTACGAGTTCGCTTAAAGCAAACTTCACATATTCTTTTTTGTCTGATTCAGAAACAGCTTTGAGTATTTCTTCCCATTTCGGCCTGGCGCTAAAACGATAAGGGGTCCGCGCACTTAGAACCCGCATTCCATTTTGCTCTATCCACTTCCCCGCTATGGCGGCAAAAGGCATATCCATACCGTATAATAATCTCTGGGAGCCTAATATTTCCACAGCTTTCCTGAATACCTTCGAACTAGCCAGGCCGGAAGTGTCAAAATAAATATTTTTATAATCCTTAATCATGTTAGCCGCGATGGCAATGCTTTCAACTTCCCTGCATTCTCCAAAATGGGCCAAGATTATAATTGCATTATTATATTTTTTTGCAAATTCCTGGATTTTTTCGTAAACCTCTTTTTTGTTGGAATGGAGGTGTACAGTTATGGGCAGGTTAAATTTATCCGCAACCTGCAGCATTGGTTCCGTAAGATAATCATTTAATGTTATATCTTCAGGACTCTTTTCCTCCGATAACTTCACTAATTTATAATGAGGTTTAAATCCTCTAAATCCTTGGCTTACGAGATTTTCCAGTTTTTCTTTTGAAAATCCGGGTTTAGTTACAGCAAAGGGGATAAACTTGTTTTTAAATTTATGTTCCTTGGTTTTATTTATTAAGCTGTTATTCATTTTTTCGATATTATAGCTATCACTCGGCAGACCAAAAACAACGGTCTTTACCGGGATTTTACCTAAAATCATTTTGTGCATCCAGCGAAGAAATTCCGGCGGACAGGATAACGTCGTTCCTTCCGATACCCAGGTCCGGGCCTTGGTTATATCCATGCCTTTATCTTCGAGCTGGTTCATATCATATAAATGGGAATGGACATCAAAGATTCTATTTACTTGCATTTTTTCCAACCATTTTGTTATCTCGCGCGTCAGTTCTAATTCCTTAAGTGTAAAAGCGAAGCATTGCGGATCTAAAACCTCTTTTTTGCTTAAAATATCCTCTCCTGCGGCATAACCTTTATAAAACGGCGGTCTAAATAGCCATAAAGATTTTAGCGGCATAATTCCATAGGCAGGGGCTTCATCAAGGATAAGTTTAGTTAAGCGGTTGAGATAGTAACGCAAACGGGGAAATTGTTCAAAACGCGCAGAAATATTTTGCGGGATATCTTTCAGGTGCCAGTCAATATGCGCCAAGACCAGGGGCAACAACAGCCTTTTCAGGCGGTTGAATAATGCAGATTCACTCTTTAAAATAAAGGCGCTGTTTAGTATAAGTTTTCCATCTACCACAACCTCTATTCCTCTGCCTCCCTTCTCTATTATCTGTGACGTCGCAGCAAATTCCATGTCTTTGTATTTATTTTTATATATTGTTTCCAATTCCCTGATTTTTACCTGGTCATCCATCTTCCGCTCCATTTTTTCCCCATCAATATTTCCTTCGCCCTTCACCCTCCAGGCAAACCAGATTAACAATCCAAATATCGCCCCGGGCCAGAGGAATATGCCGGCAAGCCAGATATTCACAAATAAAAAAGCAATTATCCCTGATCCGATAGTAATTCCAAAGGCAGACAGCAGTCCCCGAACAGAGAGGTTTTGTTTAATTCCGCTTGCGCCGGGCGGTTTGTTGTGCAGAAGCGCTTGTATAAATTCTGCAAGTTCGTATTTTTTTCCCTTTATCCTCACAAGACCGCGTAGTAGTGTTTCATTGCCCCTCGCGATAGAACGCTCATTCCACCCCGTTTCGACTATGATTTCTCTAATAGTCTTTCCTTTAGAAATATATTTAAGTATTTCACCCTCATGCGATGATGTCAGATGAAACATGTTTATAATTTCATTTAATATTTCATCTTCTGATTTACGGGCTTTTGATTCAGGCCCCGGCCTGCTTTTTATTAACTCATTCAACTTCTGCTTGTCATAATGAGCGGCATATACCAATACTCCATTAAACCCAGCCTGCTCCCTGATTAATCCTGCCTGAACTAATTTATCTATTTGTTCCAGAATATCAAGTGGATGTTCCTCCATATCTTTTGCCGCTGTCTCTATTAGATTTTTTTTAAAATCCGGATTATTTTTCACGCGGTCAAACACCTTGCCGGCAAGGGTACCTGTTCTGAAATATTCACCCAGACGCCACAAATTAATATTTTGAATCGTTTTATTTCGATGGGAAGTTAATATTTCTATCACTTTATATTTTTCCAGTTCTTTTAAAATATTTGAAACATCCTTGCCATCCATTCCGGACCGGTCCGCAATATCTTTTATATTGGAACCGCGGATACTATCCGTCAGCAAGCGCTGTATTACTTCCCATAATTTATGCTCTTTATTATTCTCATGGTATTTTTGAAAATATTTTTTAATATCCCTTATTTCCCGGTATTTTTCTTCAACCCATTCAAGGTTTGCAGCCAGTATTTTCAGCGTTGCTTCGTCTCCGGCCTCTTCAAGTTCCTTCCTTATTTCACGGGAATATCGTATGAATTTATTTCGTTCCTTATAATATATCCTGAATATTCTGTTTTTATCTTCTTCCGGATATGCACAGAGCAGCTTAGATACTTTGTTTTTATTAATTTCACCGTCTTTTGAAAATCTGTGCTTATATGGTTCAAGATATAGTTCTGCATACGTTTTATTTCCCCGATTAACAACCAACCCGTTTGATACCAACTCTTTTATCCATTTTGAGAGGACGGAACTTTTTGCAATATTCACTGCCGGGCTGGTTTTAATATCAAGCACCTTGCTTCCCGGATGATCTCGTATATCCTTTAATATTCTGCCAGGATTAGTCCCGGCTTCATAATAGTCTCTCAGCTTGGACCAATTTATTTGGGCCGGACCCATTCTCCCGGATATATTCCCGGCTTTACCGGTCTTAATAACTCCTTGTTCTTCCAATTTTCTTATTATTTTCAATGCTTGCGTATAACCCTCTGCGCTCTCAGCATGAAGTTTTTTTTCAATCAGGTTGCCGCTCCACTCTTGAAGCGTCATGATTTTATTTATAACCTTCAATACTATTCCTTTATCAAGTTCTGTAAAATATACCACAAAATTTCTGACCCATTTGATTCTGGCCTCAAACTCTGCTTTTCTTTGCTTAATCTCCTCCGGCGGATTTTTTAAGGCCGCTTGCATAATGCTGTTGAATTTATGCGAATCCTCCAGGCATAATCCAATAAGCAGGTCTTCAACTTCTTTATCGAATTTGCCTCCCAATAAAACCAGCAACTCATACCCCAGTCCCCCCAGTCCGCCCGGAAAGGAAAATTTTACATTCTTATTGCTTGGGGCGCTCGTTGGCAGGCTCCCAAGTTTTTCTAAAACGTCGATTAACTGAGCGTGGAGGGGATAATCAGCAGCTTTTCCGCTTGCGTTTTTAAATATAAAAGTCATGGTGGTTCCGACACCTTTTTCACTCTCCACTTTTATCTCACCGCCAAAACCTCGTATGGTCCTTTCCATTATGTGTCCGCCCAAGCCGGCAGGCACATCTGATCCGCTTTTAGTTGATGACCCGCGTTTGAAAATTACACTTTCAATAATATTATTATCCATCCCTATACCGTTATCGGTCACTACTATATTCCCGTTTTCCGTAAACTCGACTGTGACTTCCGGAGTGTATTTTTTTCCCTGTTTTTCCTGCTGCTCTCTTAACGCTCTTAGGGAATTTTTAATGGCATTCTTAATCACGCTATACAGGATTAAACCGTATTTACCTTCCAACCATATCGCCTGGTCAGCAAAACCAGGCGGGGTTTTTATACTTAATTCTTTAAACTGTCCATATTTTTCCTCGATCATATTCCCGGCAGAGGCACACATAATGCGCAAGTCTATATGCCGGGGAGAATTATCCAAATTCAGAATCTCTTCCGCCAAGAGCCATTCGGGAAACGCATTGCAAATCCATTTTCTGCATTTTTCAAGCTCAGGGTTGTCATACTTTTTGAGCACCACTAATTGATTGAATAAATCCTGATATTTTATGGTAACCGCCTGGTAGGCGGCCTGAAATTCCACGAATGAATTGATTAGTTTATTTGCATTTTCATCTTTCAACTCATTCGCTGGTCCGCTTTTTTCACGCTCACAAATTTTGACCAGGTCGTTAAGTTGCTTGTCTGCTTCTACACACTTCTTGTGGATTTTCAAAAGTTCTTTTATTGTTGTTGAGATACTGATGTTTTCAGTTTCACGCGACTTTTCTGTTTCTTCAATAAACCAGGCAAGATAAGTGTTCAGCCCCCGGATATATCCGCTTATATCATGCTGCAATTCGCGATACCTATCGATTAGTATTCCGGGCTGCCGGTCAACGCGCTCTACCAGCAGCTTTTCAATGCGTTCGCGTTCTTGCTCTGGAAGATTTTTTTTGATCGCGTTTAAGGTCGCCCAGGCTTGTACTGAGACCAGCAATGCCGGATCATCCAGCAGCTTAGACGCCTGGCCGGCACAAATGGCCCATTGCGCTGGAGATAATTTCCGCAGACTCGGAATGCCGGCAATCATCCAGCCCGCGTTCAGGCCGGCCGGAATTCCTCCAACCGTCTGGCCGGAAAAATATGCCAGAGGATACGGGAACGCGGAAATAAAATGTCCGCCCACCAGGGCCACTGCGGCCACAACCGCAACGATTAATCCGGCACGAATTAATATTGGCTGCTCTGCCAGGAATGCAAAGCCCTTCTGCACCCGCTTCAGCGCGCCGGGCAGGCTCCGGCCGAATCCTGAACCGAGGGTTGCCGGCAAATCCGCCAACCAATTAATCCGGCCCATTAACCGCAGCCTCAAGCCTGGCATCACGATTGCGGCGCTGCCCAATCCTACCAGCGCTCCCATGGGAGCCATTGGACTATTCAGCAAAAAATGCATCATTCCGGCCCTTATGACAACTCCTTGGTCTTTAACTATTTGATCAATTTGCTCTTCTTTCAGCTTTTGCGCGGTTACGGTTACTCTGAAATCACCAACGTTTAAAATTTTCTGCGACTTCATTACCTCTTCAGACGTATTTTTTGGTTGAATGATCAATGTCAAACCCTGGAATATTTTTCGAATTCCATTAACTGCTACCACCATTGCCCCGGTATTATCGTTTAATTTTGCTGTTTTAAAATCAGGTACCAGGCATAATGGATATCCCCATTGTTTACACTGCTCAGAGATTTCCTTAAATCCAGTGATCAATGCTTCCAGGTTCTTGGTTTTGCTTTTCTCCAATATCGTTGGAAAAGATATTGCCAGCTTTAAAAGATCTAATAATCTCCCGGTAAGCAGCGCATCGCCTGCATTCTTCGGCTGAAAGAAAGAGCGCAGCCCCAAAATATTCTGATTCTGCGCCAGGAGCTTCTCCAAGGGCGTGCGCCGGTTACGCAGCAGCGTAAAGTAGGGATTCACGATGTCCCGGCGCCTTAGCTGCGGCTTAACGCATATATATGATACTCCCCGCGCCTCAAGCCCGGCCAGCACTTCCGGGGTATGGTATCCGCCGGTCACCTGTATTGCTATTTTGGTATTATGCCGGCTCATACAACTCAGGGTGTTCTCCACAAACGCCAGGCTGCGCTCGTCCGCTACCCGGTAGAATTCCTTCACTTCCCCCAGATAGCGGTCCAATTTGTACACTTTCGCATCCAGCCTGAACCTGCCTAGCTTGTCATGCTGCGCCATGTAGTCCAGGAACCGCTTTCCCTGGAAGTCTTCCGGATTGGCCCGATACTCTGCAAGTTCTTCAGGTGCGGCCGAGATATTGACTAATTTTTCCATGATGTCCAGCCGGCGCTGGAGAAGATCCATTTCTTCCTGATCCGAATCAGTGTATAAACCAGCCCGCAGAGCGCGATCCAGCAGGTCAAGCTCTTTAAACAACCTGTCCGAATCCACAGCTTCGGAAAATATATGCTTACGCCTGGATACATACGCGCTCAGGTTGGGATAGGTTTTAAGATTAAGCTTGTGCCGCGCTCCATAGGCATACAGGTACACGCTGTATTTCAGCAGGGATATGTCCCCCTTGCGGAACGCCTGCTTTTTTTCGTCCAGCCGGGCCAGCTTGGAGTTGTAGATCCCGCTTTTCAGTTCATCCAATGTCTCGCGTAAATCGAAAATATATCCCTGGCTCTCGTTATTGAGAAACTTCATTACTGATATCCAGTTCTCCTCGTACAGTTCCGGGGACTCAATACCCTCCAGCCGGATCGAATGCCTGCCAGTGGCCGCATACATTTCCGGACCCGTGATCTTGCCTTGTTTCATCAAATAATCCGCTGTCTGTCTTTTCACCTCTTCCAGGGGAAAGGTTGAAAGTTTGGCCACGTTTATGGGCAAAGACGCACCCTCGACGGTAATCAGTCTCAAGCCATGCTGTTTGGCCAGGGAATCTATAATCTTTGCGACGTTGTTTTGCACTTCATAGTTACAGTGCAGGTCCTGGATGTGCACTACCAACTGGTCCCTGCCTTGGAAGAACTGTGTGATAGTTCCGAGCTTAGATGAAATCCTAAGCGGCTGATTATTGAACATGATCGGCTTGCCTGATTGGGAAAAGGACTTTGTTTCAAAAGCCCAGGTCAGGTAGGGAAATATAAATGTGACCGTTACCAGGAGGGAAATAATTTTCGACCATACTCTGCGCCCTGGCTTGTGCCAGTCTGACAGGGAAGCTATTATTTCCAGATCCGGATTTCGGGAAAATAATTGCCTAAGTTTAAACATATAAGTCATTCCTTTTTTTATAACCACTGTTGTCCAAATTAACAGTACACCCTGTTTACTAATCGCCCTGGGTGTTGATTTTTCAAGAAAAATTGTGACTATTGCCAAAAATACCTTTTGGCGACACTTTCATTTATATCACATAAATTGCCAAAGTCAAATTATGAGACAAGATTTTATCTAATAATTAGTTGTTTTATGTTTGATGTTGCATTTTGAAACGCGTGGGCTTGCAGGTGAATTGTAACCACAAGTGCAACATTTTTATGTCGTTAGTAACTCTAATCACAGGCACTGAGTCATAAAGCCGATTTCAGAGTCTTTTTAGGTCGTCATTCCGGCAATCCTTTAGCCGGAATCCAGGACTTATTCTTGCAAACGAAGAATTTTCTGGGCCCCGGCCTGTCCTGGATGATTTAGTCCAGGGATCAAGTCCGGGGTGACGAGCTTTTGTGTTTTCAGTATTTTGAAAAAGCTTCTCAAAGAAGGATAAAATCTCTTTCTGCTAGTTACAATCTGCCCCGGGGTGACGGCCTTAAAAAACACCTTGTATTTCCTTAATTGGCGGGATACCTGAGTAGTTACTCATTGACATACTATTTCGGATTTTGCTAAACTTTTCTTGAAAACCAATTACCTATCATCATATGTACAAAGACTCTTTACAATTACATCGCCAGAAGCCTGCTTGACGGCATCACCAGTAAAGCGTGCCACCCCCGGTCTAAGTTAGACCCACCCCCACCGGTTTACGGACCCACCTACCGGTTTTTAATCCACAAGACAGCACCGGTTTGTAGCCACCACCCCCTGGTTATTTTTCAGCATTCGTCCAACGTATTTCCTTTTTCATCTCATTCCGAACAGATTATAACCGTTTATGGAGTTCCAAGATTCGGTTATGGAGGAACCATGAACAAAAAATGCGAGCATTGCGGAAAAGAGTTTTCTCCCCGGCCCAATGTAAAAAAACAACACTATTGCAATGAAACAGCCTGTCAAAAGGCCCGGAAGCGAAAGTGGCATCAGCAGAAGCTGAAGTCAGACCCAGACTACCGCAAGAATCAAGCTGCGGCCCAGGAGGCATGGTGTAAGCAGCATGGGGATTACTGGAAAAAATACCGTGAGAAGCATCCTGAATATACTGCGCGGAATCGACTTTTGCAGCGGGAGCGCAACCGCAGGCGGCGGGTGCAATGATTGCAAAGATGGACGCGTCAAATCCCGGAAAAGGCTTGAAAAACATGCCTTTTGGAACATACCAACTCATCCCTTTTGGCAAGGATGGGATTGCAAAGATGGACGCGTGGTTGGTGGAAATCCGCGCTATTGCAAGCGATTCGGGCACGCGGGTGCCCGGCGGAGTTTGAAATCGGTGATTGCAAAGAGATGACGTGTTAGGATTACGCGCGCTTGTCTGGTAAGCTGTCCATGTAAATGAAAGGGTGTACGATTGCGAGGAGCGCGAGGCATGCCTGAACCACAGATCGAGGAACTGAGCCTTTCGGCCATCGGCTAGGAGCCTGTCGGACTTAGGCACAAAAGTGAATTTTGAGCACTCTTCCCCCTTTGAAAAAGGGGGATTGAGGGGGATTTTGCATATGAAAGCGGGCGTTTTATTGATTAAATCCCCCTGCCCCCTTTACAAAAGGGGGAAAATGACTTAAGTCCGACAGGCTCCTAGCGGTATGCGGAGCTGCGGATCGTGAAGCCTCGGGCGGAAACGGCCATGGAAAAATCCCTGCGCCAATATGGGCAGATGCAGCTGGTCGTGTGCGTAAAACACTGCGGGGGTTACGAGCTGATCGACGGATTCAAACGGCTGCGAGCCAGCCAAAAGCTTGGGCGAAAAACACTGACCGCCCGGATTGCGGAAGCGATGCAGGAACGTTTATGCAAGACCTTGCTGGTCCAGTTGAACCAGCGCAGCATGTCCATCAACGAGCTGGAAGAAGCGCTGGTGATCCAGTCGTTGTATCGGGAAGAGGGGCTCAAGCAAGCTGAGATTGCTGTGTTATTTGGACGGGATAAGAGTTGGGTAAGCCGGCGGCTGGCACTGGTGGAAAAGCTGCACGAAGAAGTCCGGAAGAACATCATGTTGGGGTTGTTATCTATGGTAGCCGGGCGGGAACTGAGCCAGTTGCCGCCCGGCTACCAGGAGGAAGCCTTGGCTTGTGTGATCAAGCACCGGCTGACGAGCCGGGAAACGGCCAAGCTGGTCAAGTATTTGGTCTCCCGTCCGCGCTGGGAGTATGTGTCCATTTTACAAAGACCGTGGGAAGTGGTGGAGCGGAATCCGGGGCGCGAACCGATGGATTTGAGAGCAAGCTTGTTGGCGATGTGCAATAGTTGCCGGCAGGTGGCCGGGATCATCGCGGCCGGGCCTGCGAGTGAAAAACCTTATCCGCTCATCCAGGAAGCCATCGCTGCGGGGTTGGGCGCGGTAAAAGCCTTGCAAGCCATTTATCCCAACCCGGAGGGTACGTTATGAGTGAGAATCATTCCGAACTGACGCATAAAATCGTGATGAAGCATGGCGAAGGCTGGAGCATCCGTGCGTTGTCCAGGCATTTTGGCATGGGGCGCAACAGCATACGAAGAATTTTGCGCGGACATGGCCACGAGCGCGATGCAGGGCATGATTTGCTGGACAAAAACCGGGGACCTAAGCGCTCTAGCAGCCTGTCGGACTTTGTTGTTGACTTATGATATAATGACAGCAGTTTCCC
>CBDUZI010000078.1:0-14441 GCA_965371665.1 uncultured bacterium | reverse complement strand
GGAAACTGCTGTCATTATATCATAAGTCAACAACAAAGTCCGACAGGCTGCTAGCGCAAATTCGGCCAGCTTGGGCTGCTCCACGTAGATAAAAGCCCAGACCTCCGAGATATCTCCCAAGGTCATGAGGTTTACTCCTGGTCTTACTGTCTCCCCAGGTTCGTGATATCGGTTCAGCACAATACCGGCAGTTGGCGCTTTGATCTCGCACCAGCTTTGCCGCAATCTGGCCTGGTCCCGCGCGAAGCGCAGCTTATCATACGCAGCCCGCGTAATCGAACCATTATTCAAGAGCTGCCGGGCGCGTTGAAAATCGCTCTCTGCCAGCTGGGCGGCCAACTTAATATCCTCACCCCCTAGAATTACGAGTGTCTGTCCGGCCGTGACCCTATCCCCCTCCTGCACTTTAACCTGTTCGATTACTGAACCTACCCGGGGAGAGAGCGTGATCTCCGTAGCTTCTATGGTCCCGGCATATAAAAATTCCGTTGGATGCATTAACCACCAGATTGAACCTCCTCCCAGAAGTAAAATGACTGCGGGAATGATTATTTTTCTTTTATCCATGGTTATTTTTCTCCCCTTTCGGAAAGGCTGTCCAATACAGCCAGTTGGATAAGTATCTGCACCCGGGTGCGGATTGAATTGGTCTTGGCTTCCAGGGCCTGTAAATTAACGGCCTGGACCTCGAGATAATTGGAACGCCCGATCTTGTAGGCCTGATAAACCAGGCCGGCCAGTTCATCCGTCTCTCTGACTGCCTGACGATTAAAAACCTGTTCATCCTGGAGCTGTTTAAACCGGTCCTGGGCTTTTTCCCAGCTCAGCTTTAATTTCCGGAGCACTTCGATCTCCTGCTGCTTCCAGGCCGCAGCCTGCCGGACTTGTTCCTCCACCTGCTTAAATACGCGCTTACCCTGAAATATATCCCAACTGGCGGAAATACCCACCATATTTTGATGAACGCTCTCAAGTATCGGCCCGTTGGGATAGTCCAGACTGGTTTTCGCCGCTATCATCACCCGCGGCCAATGCCCGGCTCCCAAGCCCCGGGCCGTCTGCTCAGCCGCGATTGCCATACTCGCCAACCGTTGCGCGTGGGGGTGATTCAGATCAGGCCGCGCTTCTGCGGACTGCTTGAGGCGCTGGTGAGACTCGTCCAGCGCGTCCCAATGGATTAAAACACCCGGGTCGTCGATCCAGGAAGATGTTTTCTCCGCCAGAGCTTCCTCTATACTCTCATTTCTCCCGGTCAGATCAAGGATATCCCTTATGGCTCCGGCCAGGTCCGTCCCGGCCGACCGGAGATGGCGTTGGCGGGAAAGAACTTCCTGGTGGCTGGAGAGTTCGTCTATGCGGCTGGAAGCGCCGGCCGCCACCTTCCTCCGGATATCCCGGTACTGAGCCTGGGCCAATTTTAGCGCATCTCCCAGCAGGCGGACCTGTTCCAGGACCAATTGCGTCTTGAAATAGGCTAACCTGGTCTCCAGTTTTATTTCCCTGCTCAGCGCCCGTACTTCCTCCTGCCGGGACCGGACTCTGCGCTGCTGCGCCTTCCAGCTAAAATATCTTCCCCCTGTATCCCAGGCCATCCAGCTCAGCATCGGACCGATTGAGTAATTCTGATTATCTCCCAAGCTTACTTCCGGCTGGCCGGGAAAGGGCAATTTTATGCTCCCGATTTCCGTCACATAGCGCCAATCAGCCTCCAGGCTGATCTTTGGCCAACGCAAGGAAAATTGGCTGTCCGCCCGGGCTTGCGCTGTGGCCAGTTCCAGATTTTTGGCTTTAAGGCGCGGTGAAAAATCGCAGGCCGCGGCCTCAGCCTGCTCCAGGCTGAGGCGCAGCATTGCGCCCTCTCCCCAGGCTGATGTACTCAGTATCATAGTGGGCAATAATATTATTAAAACGCGTTTCATAACATCCCCCTATTTATTCAAAGCCTTTAGCGCCAAATCCACTCGTTGGCTCATGGCCTTATCTGATATCACCATGGGCATGATCGCTTTCTTCATAATTGCATACGAGGGCTTGACCCGGATACCTTCCAGTACAGCTACTACCATATTCGGCCCTGCCAGGCTGCCGAGAATAAAAGGTATCACTATCGGTATAGGCAATTTAACCATCAACCCCTGCTTTTGGCACTGCTTTATGAGATCAATTAGAATAAAAAGATGCCGGTGGAAATTGTCCTCCATAAAATGCACCAGCGGCTGATAATTATTCATAAGATCCCGGCCCAGGGCCAGCATCAGCTTGCGGTTGTCTCTCACGAAGAGACCCAGCGTAAACACCGCTTGGCGCAGCTGCTCCCGAGGATCGGTCCCGGAAGAAGTTTTCAGAGTGAAATTAAGATAGAAAGCCTCGTAAAACTCCTGCATTACCTGCCTGAGAAATTCCTGTTTGGTCTTGAAATGATAATGAAACATGCCCAGGTTCACTCCGGCCCGGGCCGCCACCTGGCGAAGTTTGAGTCCGGAAAATCCGGTCTGAGGAACCAAGTCCAGGGCGGCTTTAATTAACTTGCGGTCAGTTGCGCGGGAAGGCCTGGTCATTTGATCACATCCTTTAATTATACTATAGTATAACTATACGCTTTGTATAATATAAGGTCAATTTTTTTTCTTTAATTAACTCGATTTTGGCAAACTTGCTTTTTCGTCTGTTTTTGCCGTCATACCGGCGAAAGCCGATATCCAGGAATATTGATTTTAAAGGATTTTCTGGACCCCGGTTTTCACCGGGGTGACGAATAAGCCAGCAAAGCTTAAATTTGCCAAAGTCGAGTAATTAAATAAACTCAAGCGGCTTGGTCCTTCTATTGCAAAGTTTTTCAAGGCACACTGATAGGCAGGGTCCTCCCCAGAGAGCGGCCCTTAAGCTGATTACGGGGAATCACAAGCGGAGTCATGCTCCGGCAGGAATCCAGGCTTGCGGGAATTAATCGGCCGGAGCCGCCTAGGTCTCTCCTGCCAGCCATTTTAGATAAGCTTCCGATCCTCCGGTAATCGGCAAAGCCACTATCTCCGGGACTTCGTACGGGTGCAGGCTTTTCACTCTTTGGCTAACCGTTGCAATCAAGTTTTGCCGGGTTTTAACCATTAAAAGTTCTTCCGTAGCCTGTTCTATTTTCCCTTGCCAGGCATAAACTGATATTACTCCGGGAATCCGATTGACACAGGCGGCTAATGCCCCACCTTAACCATCAGCTTGGTTACCCGCTGCGAAAAGCCCACCGGATCCTTAATTTTATACCCGGCTGTCAGCAGGGTCTGGTCATACAGCAAATCAATATAATCCGACAACTCCGGAGAATCTTTATCGGATTGGAAAAGGGCGTTCATTTTTTCTATCAGAGCATGCTGGGCATTGATCTCCAGGATATTTTTTTGCGCCGGCATTTCCTGGCCGGCCGCCTTAAATAAGTCCTGCATGTGCTTACTCATCCCCATCTCATCCAGCACCAGGCAGGCCGGACTGTCCGTTAAGCGTTGTGAAAAACGCACCTCCTTGATTTCCGACGCCAGCTTAGTTTTCATTAATTCCATCAGATCATGGTACCCGGCTTTCTTTTCCTGGTTTTCTTCCTCCGGCTGCTGCTTGGCGCTTTCACCCAGGTCCAACTCCCCTTTGCCCACGAATTTAAGCGGCTTTTGCTTATACTCCACGAGCGATTGGACTATCCACTCATCGATGTTCTCGGTCATGATCAGGACTTCTATGTTTTTGCTCTTAAAAACCTCTAAATATGGAGAGGCTAAAGCAACACCCCGGTCTTCCGCTAAAATGTAATAAATACTCTTTTGGGTTTCGGGCATATCCTGAAGATAGCTGTCCAGCGAGCGGTAGATACCCGCCTCCGCTTTAGTGGATTCAAATAACAGCAGTTTCGCGATCGCTTCTTTATTTCCCGGATCAAGGTGAAGGCCTTCCTTCAAAACCTGTCCAAAGGCTTTATAAAATGTCAGGTATTTATCATACTCCTTCTCGCGCATGGCCTGGAGCGTTCCCAGTATTTTTTTAACCAGGTTCTTGCGAATTTTCTCCAGATTGGCATCCTGTTGTAAAATCTCGCGCGAGACATTAAGCGGCAGGTCGCCGGCATCCACCACGCCTTTGATAAAACGCAAATAATTCGGCAGGAGCGTTTTGGCGTCATTCATTATAAAAACCCGGTTAATATATAAATGAATGCCTTTGTCCGCATCTCGTACAAACAGGTCAAAGGGCGCTTTCTGGGGAATGTAAAGCAGAGCTTTAAACTCAATCGTGCCTTCGGCTTTATAATGAATGGTCTCCAGCGGATCATTAAAGTCATGCGCAATATGCTGGTAGAACTCGTTATATTCCTCCGGCTTAACCTGGTTCTTCGGTTTGGCCCATAGGGCCTGCCGGGAGTTCAAGGTTTCTTCCACGATTTTCTTTTCCGGTTTGGGCGTGGCTTCGGCTTTATCCTCGGACGGTTCCGGCGGCACTTCCCGTTCCACGTCCATAACAATGGGAAATTCTATGAAATCGGAATATTTTTTCACCAATCCGCGGATTTCATACTCCTGCAAATAATCACGGCTCTCTTTTTTTAAATGTAAAATAATATCGGTTCCCCGTCCGGTCTTTTCCGTCTCTTCCAGATGGAATCCTCCGGGGCCGTCGGATGACCATTTATACGCTTGGGCCTGAGGTGCCCGCGTAATCACTTCAACCTTATCGGCTGCCATGAAGGAGGAATAAAACCCCACTCCAAACTGGCCGATCAAATTAACATCTCCTTTATTTTCCCGGATAGTGTTAAGAAATTCCCGGGTTCCGGACTTGGCTATCGTCCCCAGATTTTGAATGATTTCGTCGTGGGTCATGCCGATACCATTATCCGAGATGGTAAGCGTATGGGCCTTCTCATCCGGAGTTATTTTTATTTTCCAATGGGAATCGTTCTCCGCCAGATCCGGCTGCGTCAGAGACTTATAGCGGATACAGTCAATCGCGTCCGAAGCATTGGATAGCAATTCACGCATAAAAATTTCTTTGTGGGAATAGAGTGAATTAATCACCAGGTCCATTAATTGATGGACCTCGGTTTTAAACTCGTAATTTTCTTTAACCGGCGCAGACTGATCCGTCATCAAGTCACCTCATCTTTGATTTTTTGAAAGCCTGAAATGTTAGCAAATTCGCCTTCACCTGTCAAGTTTTGGCAGGTTTTTTAACTGCAATTCAGACAGTAGTAAAACCTCCCGTCATTCCGGCGAAAGCCGGAATCCAGGACGCATACTACTTATATTACAATGCTTTTTCTGGATTCCCGTTTAAGACAATTGTCCATCCCTGGCCTGAAAAACTACGCTGCCTGCAGCAGGGTCCACCTGCGCAGCCGGGGCCTCCGTTTCGGAAATTCGCCAACCCGCCTCGCATATATCCAGGCCAAAGCGCCAACTGCTAGTCCGGCAGCCAAAGCGATCGGTATGACCGGCAAGCCTAAAACCATTGCGGCCAAACCACCAAGTACCAGGCCCCAGGATGCCAGCGTAATGCTAAATGAGCCAACGCCTTTTTCCATCACCCGCACAGTAAATACCAATCCCATACCCGGTATAAGACCGGACCATGCATTGGCGGTTTTTCCTTCAAGCAATGCTTGCAATTTCATATCCTTGACCAGCATTTCACGGCGGCATTGGCGGTTCTGATAGGCCACCATATTAGCGGCCAGTTTCTGAGCCAGCATATAGCGTATCCGGGAGATAACGCCGGTTTTGGCATCCCGGCCCCGGCTTAGGGGCGAGAGCACATAGGCCGGCAGACAAAATACCACCCCGGCCCCGGTTTCATCTTGATGATGATGTCCCACTACCAGCCCCTTCATCCATGTCCACCAACCATATTCCTTCCGGGAAAGCTCTTTGAAAGAGACCTCGCCCAGGTTGGAAATTTCAAAGTGTTTCCTGGCGATTCTGCGTATTTTAATCTGAGACAGAATTTCTCCGGCCTTCGCCAGGCTTACACCAACTCTTGGCGCGCCGGCCCAAAGACCCAGACCCGCAACCAGCACCAAAAGCCATATTACATGCGCGCTTGGAAAACATTCGAATATCGAATTCAGATTACTTAAGATAGGCTGGTTGTATCCGGTTAATGCGGCCAGGGGGCTGAAAAATATTACCGCCAAGCCGGCGGCAGGAAAAGCACTTGTCGTGGACTTCGCAGCGGGAGAATGCCGAATTACCAGTGCATCCCTTGCGCCTTCAGGAAGCCCGACCGGCCTGGGCTCTTTGGCTACCAGCGCTGAAATTATTTCCTTAAGCAAGTTATTCTCATTCATAAGCACAAGCATGTGATTTCCCTCGCCCTTGCTAACAATCAGACCGGCTTGCTCCCAAGCTTTGTTGAATTCCCTCGGCGGCATCCTTCGCAGATCAATTCCCGGCATGCTTGATCCGGTGGGGATAATCCGGCAAAAATCTTTCTGTCCCAAAAACTTTAATACCTTTTCCTGCTTAAAGAGCGCAACCGCATCCTCAAAAGTAACATCGCAATATACTGCCGAGTCTTTTGCAACTATGGTTATTTCTTTATTTTTCTCCCCAAGCATTTTCATGAGCGGCAAATCAAAAACAACTTCTCCGGCATTGTCTAAAAGATACAGAATATTTTTGGCCGACTCAATTTTTGACTTAAGCTCTTCGTATTTATATTCATATATCTTCGGTTCAACATAAAGAATTGTATTAAGAGTTTTTTCCATATACTCTCTTTCTTTATGCTCTGCGGCTTGCACCGCCAGATCCATGCTCCAATCAAAGCCTATTAAATTGGCATGGGCGCTTATTTCCACGGCCTTTTTGAGCGGATCGTCCGCCGCTTTAATAACCTCTTCCATGTCCGGCAGCTTTTCAATGAAAAATCGGTTCGCCATATCCTTAAACTCTTTCAGGAGATCCTGCTTTCCGGTAATCATCTTCACCATTTTCCAGATAATCTCTTCCGCTTCCTTATCGGTCAGGTTTTCCCGGCTGATGAATTCTTTATCCTCAAAGAATGATTTTATAGCAGCTTCTAAAATACCGCTTTTATCTTTAGTAAGCAAACCTGCCTTTTTCGCCTTTCCCAATATTTTGCTTACTTTCCATTTCCGCACATCCTCCGTCAAACTCCTCCCGACCTTATAATCTCCGGGATTAACCACGATTTGCGCAGACGGCGCCTTCATTCCGGATTTTTCTATTTCCCACTCCTGTTTGACGGATTGCCAAAAGTACCGGCCACTATCATTGCCTGCCTCAGACACCAAAAACGTTCTGTCGGCAGGTTCATTCCCGAGAAAATTTTCATTTACCGTCATATTTTCTCCAGGCGCCAGTTTCAGACTTTCCAATCTGCGAAAACCCTCTAAAGTTTTTTCCTCATAACTATCCGGAGGCATTAAAGCATTACTCGATATATGATCCTCTTTCAGCTGGGCAAGTTTTGATATTTTTAGCGGCCGGAATATTTCTTCCAACTCATCGCAAATAGCATCGCTCAGCTCATTACTCTGATACCCGGGAGCAAGAAAAATATAAGTCGAACCTATAAAGGGCAAACCATCTTTATCCAATCCCAGCCATATCTCCAGCCAACCTAACTGCACTCCCCCCCTTGGCCTGGTGCTTATTTGAAAAAACATTGTTGGCATATCCAAAGACCAACGATCAGCGTTTGCCTTATATATATTATAATTAGCGACGTACTTTTGGTTTATTTTTGGATCTGAAGTGCGGCAGGAATGCGCTCCATCTGAATGTTTCAGCACTTCAAATATATTCCTTTTATCTGCAAAATCAAGATATACTACCGGATCGTTTAAGCCCATACCTCTATCTGTTTCCCCGAAAATTGCCCCATAGTTTCGAAAACTTATAATTAAATTCTCTAAAGATGCACTAAATATGCCCTTCAATATTTTATTCTGAATATTCGCTTTCTCTTCAATGCCTCTGAATATAATCCTCAGCATATCCTGGGCGGTTATTTTTTCCGAACCTTGATCTTTCTCTTCCGATAATACTTTTTTCTCCATGTCGGTAAGTTTTCCATTTTTTTTATATCCATTAAAACTCTTAATCAACCTGTCCATGGCCGCACTTAATGAAGTTATATTTAGCATAAAACCAAATTCCTCTTCCCTTCCTTTTTCCCTTATAAATCCAGAATACCTTGCTCGATCTGCTTTTTTCACGATCCCTCGCACATGCGCTTCTAATCTTTTTTCGATCCCGTCAGCCGAATCCGTATAAATTTGATGGTTTACTGCTACTGCAATAAGTTTTTTAAGTGTTTCTTCTGTATTTACAGTGCGGCTTAAGCTTTCTAATATCTTATCGAATTCTTTTTTAATCCTTTCTCTCTCATCTTCGTCTACTATTTTTTCAACCCCTCTGGTTATGCCGTTGATTAAGTAGTTTATCTTGAGAATTTTCATTATACTCTCTTTGGCGGATTCAAAATTTTCCCCGGACTGCTTAACTTCCGGCTGTCGGCTAATCATTCTTTTTTTCGCATTAATTTCCACGGGAATAAAGCGGCCATCTTTCTCGTTTCTATACTTCGACTTCTTGGGTAGGGGCGGACCTCCTTTAATTATGCTTTTTGTTATCTCTTCCGCTTCTGTCCCGGCTACGCCGGCCTGAATAAGCGCTTTTTCGAAAGTAACCGTAATTACGCTATCGTCTACTTTTGAAAGATTATCAAATGCTCCGGTAATTATTTTTTTAAACCGCTCAAAACTTATAAAAGCCACTCCCGGATAGATAAACTCCGGCCGGCTAAAGCAATAGTAGGCAAGCAGCCATTCCTCATTGTTCGCTAACCCGGAAATCAACTGACGATAATCATTACATCTTTTCAGCGCTTCAACCGCTTTATGATTCTCTCTTATAGTCTCCAGATCTACTCTTGCGTCTTTAAATCTTTCGACTAGAATGCCCGGCGGTATGAAGTCTGATGAAATTTCATCCTTCAGTTCATTATACACCTGGCTAATAATTTCTAAATATCGTTCAGGCGCTTCCGTCGGTTTATCTTTAAAAAATATTTCTGCATACTCGCTGTCAATCATACCAGTCCTGGCCAGCCCCCTTATACAAAACACCCGTAATTCAGGATCAATATCTTGTCTGACTACAAATGGCATTAATGACATCGGGCGGGCGCTTCTGGAGGTGAATTCTATAATTAACCTTTCTCTGTCATCTATGGAAATATATAATTGCCCGGCACGAGATTTTCCCAGGATATTTTTTATCTGCTTATCCAGCCAATCCTGGGCTTGGGGTGATTTTCTGTAAGTAAAATAAACTATGGTATCAAGCAGAACGATTAGCGCCTCCCTGTCTGCTTCGCCCTTTATAAGCCTCCCCAGATATCCTGCATCGCCTGGCGATAATTTACCTTTTATATTCAAAAGCGAGTATGCTTTTATAGTAAATGCTCTAAGCACATTGGTCAATGGCGCATCATTTTTATTTGCATAAAACTTTTCGATGTCTTGGTTGCTGTAAGGAATTTCAATTAATCCTGCTTCGGCAAACGCTTTAAGCATTTGTCTCGCATCGCTGCGTATTTTTTTATTTGCATCATACATCTTAAGCATATTAGTAATTAATTTATCTGAACTACGAGAAAATTGTTCTGCTTTTTTCTCCCTGTCGATTAATCCTGCTTCGGCAAGTATTTTGAGCGCCTCTGCATTGGCCAGCGCTTGAAGTGCTTCTATGCTATAACTATTCAGCCTGTCGATTTTAATTACAAAGTCATCTAAATACGGTGAAATTTTCTCGGCCGCTTTCTCCTGGTCGATTAATCCTGCGGCAGTCAAGGCTTTAAGCATCTCCGCCGCTTCTCTAAATACATAATGGTCAAGCCGAGCTAAATGAGCTATGAGTTTATCCAAATATGGTGAAATTTTCTCGGCCGCTTTCTCCTTATCAATCAATCCTGCCTCGGCAAAGGCTTTAAGCACTTCCGCAATTCCTTTAAGTTTTTCGATATCCAGAGAATCTGATTTGGCTATAAGTTCATCCAAATAATACAACGAATTTTGCTCTGCTGTTTTTCCTTTGGCAATCAATCCTGCTTCGGCCAGCGCTTTGAATGCTTGTGTGGTATTGCTAAATACATAGCTGCTTGAACCAGTTAATTCAGACATAAGTTTTTTTAAATGTGGAGAAATTTTTCCTGCCGCTTTCTCCTGGTTGATCAATCCTGCTTTGGCAAGCGCTTTGAGCGCCTCTGCCGTATTCATACATGTGCAACTGTCCGGATTATCTAATTTAACTATGAGTTTATCTAAGTAGGGAGAAATATTCTTCGCTGTTTTCTCCTTGTCAATCAATCCTGCCTCGGCAAGTACTTTGAGCGCGGCGGCGGCGTTTCTGAATATATAACTGTCTGGATTATCCAATTTAAGTATGAGTTTATCCAGGAATGGAGAGATATTCTTCGCGCTTTGCTCTTTGTCAATCAATCCTGCTTCGGCCAGCGTTTTGAGAACTTCGGCAATCCCTTTAAATACTTCACTATCCGGAGTATCTAATTTAGTTATGATTTCATCTAAATATGGCAAGTTTTTCTCTGCGATTTTCTCCTTATCAATCAACCCTGCCTCGGCAAATGCTTTAATCGCGCCTATTGCATTTAAACGCGTTTGCCTGTCCGAATCATCCAGTTTAGTGATGACTTTATCCAAATAATATAAAGAAATATTCTCTGCTGCTTTTTCTTTGTCAATTAACCCTGCTTCGGCAAGAGCTTTGAGAGCTTCTGCAATTCTCTTAAGTACCTCACTATCCGGAGTATCTAATTTAGCTGCAATTTTCATTAAAGAATATTGAGAGATTTTCTCAGTTGTTTTTAACCCTGCTCCGGCGAGCGCCCTGAGAACTTCGGCGTTTTTTTTAAGTACATCACTATCCGGAGTATCCAGGTTCGCCATCAGTCTGTTTACTAATTCCAATAATTTAATCGTCTTTTCTAAATTAACAATTTTGGGAATCGTAATATTTTCTTCTGCATATGGAGGCGATAATACTGTCAATTCTTTCTTGAGCCTCTTGCCTCTCGACATCCCAACAAATACCGGCGCAAGCGAACTGCCGGAGAGCAGCAGGGAAATAAGCTTTTCTGCGTTCGGCATCTCTGCCATTAATCCCGGAAGACCGGTTAACCGGCTTAAAATCATACTGCCTGCAACCATTGCCGCTATTGCTATTACAGCCCCGGCAAGGGGATGCTTATCCATAAGCCGCAGCGCTGCTTTCAGGCTCCGGCCCAGACCGGCCGGCGAAGTTACCCAGCCGAGTATTGTTTTCACGAGCCTCTGCATCTTTACCAGCCTTACTCCCGGCAGCACCACCACGGATTCTGCCAGCGCCGAAAGCACGTTCTTCGAAAAGCTCGCCCACGCCTCCCTTCCCTGTATCCATTCCTGGTTTTCATTTGACAGCATTTCCTGAATGTCCTCTGCCTTACCTCTTACTATCGCTGCTTTACAAGACCATATCTGCCGGCTGACTGCTGGTATTTCCAATTCCGGCGCTTCCCAAGGCCGGATTACCAGGCATTCCTGCTTTGAAAACGGTATGATAAATGTTTGTGCTTTCTCATCTCCCGTTATTTTTTCCAGATCAAGCGCTATCCTGAATACGTATTTCCCCACCCACTTCCTGAAATAGGCGCGCAATCCAGCAAAAGTCCTGTTCCCTTCCCGCACCCCGGCCGCCATCATGCCCTGGGCAAACAATACATCCAGCATCCGGTAAAACAGCTTTTTGTCTTTTGGCAGCGCGCTCCATTCCAGCGCTTTCTTAGGATCCGCGCTCTGCGGCGAGGAAATCCTGAGCGCCAGAATATTCTGGTTCTGCGCCAGCAGCTTCTCCAAAGGCGTACGCTGGTTGCGCAGCAGGTCGAAGTACGGATTCGCGATGTCGTTATGCTTAATCCGCGGTTTCACGCACACATACGATACTCCGCGCGCCTTAAGCTCTGATGCCATCTCGTCCGTATGAAATCCGCCAGTCACCAGCATCGCGATCCGGGTATCATGTTTTTCCATCCGTCCCAGCACATTTTCCACAAATGCCAGACTGCGCTCGTCTGCTGCGCGGTAGAACTCCTTCGCCTCTTCCAGATAGCGGTCCAGCACATACACTTCCGCATCCGTCCGCAGCTCTCCCTGCCCATTGTGCCGCGCGATGTAATCTAGAAACTTTCGCGCCCGGAATCCTTCAGGCGCCGCGCGAAACCTGGCCAGTTCTTCCGGAGCGGCCGAGATGTTGAGCAGCTTCTCCATGATGTCCAGCCGGCGCTGTAAAACATCCATCTCCTCCTGCGCCCGGTCTGTGTACATCCCGGACCGCAGAACCCGGTCCAGCCGGTCCAGTTCCCGGAACAATCCGTCCCCGTCTACCTGCACGGAAAACAGATGCCTGCGTTTTGACACATACGCCTTTAGATTCGGATATGCCTCCAGATTTAACTTTTGCCTCCTTCCGTATTGGTACAGATGCGCGGCGTATTTCAGCAACGATATGTTTCCCTGCCGGAAGGCCTGCTGCTTGTGATCCAGCCCGGCCAGCTTCCCGTTGTAGATACCGTTCTTCAATTCATCCAGCATTTCGCGCAAATCGCAAATATATCCCTGACTCTCATTGTTCAGAAACTTCATCACCGAGGTCCAGTTGGCTTCGTACAGGTCCGGGCTCTCAATGCCTTCCAGCCGGATAGCATGCCGGCCCAGGGCCGCATACAGCTCTGCGCCCGTAAGCCGGCCCTGTTTTACCAGGTAATCGGCTGTATCTCTTTTCACGGATTCCAGGGGAAAGGCCGAGAGCCTGGTTACATTGATAGGCAAAGCTGCGCCTTCGACCCCCACCAGGTTCAGCCCATGCCGCCCGGCAAGCGAATCGATTATTTTCGCTATGTTGGTTTGCACCTCATAGTTACAGTGAAGGTCCTGGACGTGCACTACCAGGCGGCTGTCGCCTGTAAAAGACTGCGTGATGGTTCCCAAACTTTTTGATATTTCGACAGGCTTATTATTGAAAAGGATTAGCCCGGCCTGGTGAAAGGATCCCGGCTCAAAGGCCCATGTCAGATATGGGAAAACAAAGGTCAGCGAGACCAGGAGCGAAACGATTTTCGCGCAGACCTTCCGTTGCGGCTTATGCCATTTGCGCATAGAGGCCGGCGGCCAAAGGTCTGGATTATGTTTAAAGCGCCGTATAAACCGCATCATATTTTTTCTTTCACTTATTTGGAAATTGTGTTTTATCATGTTAAGTTTATCATGGATACATCATAAAATCAAGATAGGATTGTGATTTATAATTGATATATAATATTAAAATGCCATATATGTCATTTTGAATCATTTTGGTTTTTTATTTTCGCAAGCCATTTTATTTCCAGATTCGCCAAGAAATATGTAATATATCAGCGGATCGGCTACTCTGAAAAAGACATAGATTTCCCATTACTCATGAGAGTCATGAATGAGTTCACATCGAGAGCATTCCCGCCATACTCAATCATTGCGAGGAACACAAGCGACGAAGCAATCTCAAAATAACTTCCCGGCACCTGTCCTGAACGAGGCCCAAGCGACGTTCACAACGGCCAGGGCGTCTGTCGGCTACAGGCAGGAAAGTTATTTTAAATTATTGGGTCTTCTGACTTTTGTGTGCGTAAAATTAGTGTGGGAAAGCCTGAAAGTACATTTGAAATAAACCAAAAAAACAGATTCTGGTTTGTAAAAAAATAGCTGATTTTGTTGTCTGCAATTAAAATCAATTTTTTCGGATAAATCGGCACTATCCCAGAGAAGTTGGTTGCTTACAGAGAAGAACTAAGTAGCCGTCACCCCGGCGGAAGCCGGGGTCCAGGAGTTTTTAATGGAGAGACAACCCCGCGTATACATTTTAGCGAGTCGCCGTAATGGAACGTTATACACATGGGTTACTTCGAATTTAATCAAACGAATCCGGGAGCATAAAATGGTTTCGTAGAGGAATTTAGCAAACGCTATGGGGTAGACAAGCTGGTTTGGTATGAAATTTATGAGAGAATGGAAAGCGCGATTGCTCGAGAAAAAACTATCAAGGAATGGAAACGAAAGTGGAAATTGGAATTGATCGAGGAAAGGAACCCAAACTGGACGGATCTTTATAATGATTTGACTGGATTCCGGCTTTCGCCGGAATGACAACCTTAAAAAGCCATTATGGCACAGCCTGTTTCGCCGGTATGACGGCAAAAACAGACGAAAAAGCAAATTTGCCAAAGTCGAGATTACTTACAAATTGTTTTACAAAAGAAGCACATTCATTTATATTACTGTTTAAATAAAAACGCCGCTTCCGGGTTTAGTGTGGGTACCCCCCATATGTTGTAGTTCGGAGGTGTTA
>CBDUZI010000077.1:0-14497 GCA_965371665.1 uncultured bacterium | reverse complement strand
TTTATTGATTAAATCCCCCTGCCCCCTTTACAAAAGGGGGAGAATGACTTAAGTCTGACAGACTCCTAGGAGACGATTTTCTTAACTTTGTTTGAGCGGAGACAGCGGGTACAGACCATGACTCGGCGCACGGCGCCGTTAATTTCAGCGCGGACTTTTTGAAGATTCGGCTCCCAGCGACGTTTGGTATGCCGCATGGAGTGGGAAACTTTAAAGCCTGTTTGGTGCGTTTTACTGCAAATTTCACATTTGACTGGCATAGGGATAACACCTTTCTTTTTAAATAGAATGGACTATATATCATGAAAACCGGCGGTTGACAAGCAGAAAATGAAAAAATTTATTAATTTAAGTGATTCTGTACAGGACTTAAAAGGAGTAGGTCCGCAACGGGCGCGGCTGTTGAAGAAATTAGGCGTTGAGACGGCTGAGGATCTTATTCGTTATTTCCCCCGGGCCTGGCAGGATCGGCGTCACTTAACTGAAATCCGGGCTATTGAATCCGGAGTAATTACCACTCTCTGTGGCCTGGTTCGCAGGCGATCGACTTTCAGAGTGCGTTCGAATTTCAATATTACATGCGTGGTTCTGGAAGATAACACCGGACGGATCGAGGCAACCTGGTTTAATCAGCCTTATATGCGGAACCGTTTTCAGGACGGGCAGCGCATTATGGTTCATGGGAAGGTGGAATTTAACCGCACCTGGCGCATTATGAATCCCGAGTATGAAATACTGGAGGATGAAACAGAAAATTCGATCCATACCGGACGGATTGTGCCGATATATCCCCTTACTGAAAAGCTTACCCAGCGCGTACTGCGAAGCACTTTATATGATGTACTGGCCCAGCTTCCGCAACCCCGGCCTGAAATACTTCCCGCAACAGTAGTACGGAAAAATAATTTCCCCTCCCCTGGCCGGGCTATCAGCGATATTCATTTTCCGCCAAATTTTCCGGCTCTGGACCAGGCCCGGCAGCGGCTGGTCTGGGAAGAACTTTTGCTGCAACAACTGGCCGTAGGGCGTTTACGACACCGCTACCAACAGTCGGAAGGCACGGCTTTAAATAGGGACGGAGCCGGGCTTGAAAAATTCACCTTCCATTTGCCCTTTGAACTGACTTCCGCGCAAGTCCGGGCCCGGGATCAGATTTTTCATGATCTGGCTTCTTCCCGGCCCATGCACCGGTTATTGCAAGGGGATGTCGGGTCCGGCAAGACTATTATCGCCGTATTAGCTATGCTCTTGGCAGTTGATTCCGGCCGGCAGGCGGCCCTGATGGCGCCGACTGAGGTTTTGGCTGCCCAGCATTATATGAGTATCAAACAGCTGCTTGATCCTTGCGGCGTAAATATGGAATTGATTACTTCCGGAAGCCCGGCCCCGGAGCGTCGTCGTATTAATGAGCGCTTGGCCGGCGGGGAGATCAACATTGCTGTGGGAACGCATGCCCTGATCCAGCAGTCCGTGGTTTTTAATCATCTCGCCCTGGCAGTCATAGATGAACAGCATCGCTTTGGAGTGGAGCAGCGTGCCATGCTTAGAGCTAAGGGCCGGCAGCCGCATGTGCTGGTTATGACCGCGACTCCCATACCCCGCACCCTGTCCATGACAGTGTATGGCGATCTGGATTTAACTACTATTAATGAACTGCCTCCGGGAAGGAGGCCGGTTCAAACCAAATGGCTGGCCCGTGCTGACAGCCGGACAGCCTATGAACAGGCGGCGCGCGCAGCGGAGAGCGGCCGGCAGGTGTATGTGATTTTTCCCCTGATTGAAGAATCCGAAAAAGTGGATTTAAAAGCTTTGTATTCGGAATACGAGCATCTGGGTAAAATGTTTAAGGGCCGGAAACTTGGTCTGCTGCATGGCCGGATGAAAGCGTGCGAGAAGGAAAAAGTTATGATGGAATTCCGCGCAGGAGAGATAGAAATACTGGCTGCGACCACTGTGGTTGAAGTCGGGGTGGATGTTCCGAATGCCACGGTCATGCTGATAGAAAATGCTGACCGGTTTGGTCTGGCGCAGCTGCACCAGCTTCGGGGCCGGATTGGCCGGGGCGGACATGAGGGATTTTGTTTTTTAATAGCGGATCCGGCTACGGCTGAAGGAAAGGCGAGGATGGAAATCATGACCCGTATTACGGACGGATTTCAGCTGGCTGAGGAGGATATGACTCTGCGCGGCCCGGGGGAATTTTTCGGCCTGCGCCAGCACGGCCTGCCGGAATTTAAGCTGGCTGATCTATCCCGGGATGCAGCCTGCCTCGTGGAAGCCCGAAAAACAGCCCAGGAGATTATCCGGCAGGATCCTGATTTACAGAAGCCGGAAAACCGTGAACTTGAACAGGTTTATGCCGATATTTACGGAGAACGTGAAAGCCGGGTCAGGTCTGGTTAACATCCCGAGACGCGCAGGCGAGGGATATCCAAGAAAACGCTTGATTAACAGGTATTCTATAAGATTCTTCGCTTCGCTCGGAGCCACAATTTTTACCTGCTGCTAATGTCGCAAAACGCAACGCAATAACTAATACAACAATAAATAAAGATTATTTATGAAACTAATATTGAAAAGTATTTGTGCTTATGATATAATATAACAAATGCCAAAAGCTATATTAAATTACTCCGCCCTGAAGGGCGGAGAATTTGATCCGAGATGTAGAAAGACATTATTTGTATGGCCGCTGCATCCCCGCCGTGAAAGGCGGGGAATTTGCGGTGACGTATTAAAGATCATTTACTCAATTTTATCAATCCTGAATATATAAGAAAGAAAATGATGCAAAAATTCAAATCTTTTTTACCAAAATCAATTCAGCCCGGCTATCCAGACCTGCGCTGGACAAAAATAACCGCTCTGTTGCTGGCAATCACCTTAGTTTTTCCCCATTTGGCATGGTCTTTTGAATATATTAATCTTTTCACTGCCAAGGGAATGATTATTAATAATAACCGGCCGGTTGAGATTCCCGGAAAAATCGGCAAAATAAGCAGGACTTTTCATGGCCAAGACAGATTGGTTATTCATATTGAGGATCTGCACTGTAATTACGAAATTCAATCCAATATAGCCAAAATCATTGATCACCTGGTCCGTTGGCATACCCTCCGGCTGGTAACAATGGAAGGAGCCGACAAGCCGGTCAATGTAGCCAAGTTGTCTTCTTTTCCCATCGAGGCCGTGAAAAAAGAGGTGGGAGAGTATTTTATTAAGCAGGGAAAAATATCCGGGGCCGAGTTTTATGCGGCCGCGGGACGCTATCCGATTGACCTGGAAGGAATAGAGAATCCTGAGCATTACCGGCAAGGACGTGAATTGGTCTCGGGTTTTCTTAATAATGAAAGTCAGGGATATTTGCTTGATTTAAGAGACATGCTGGAGGAGTTAAAGAAAAGCATCTATAGTCCGGAATTATTTAAATTCGACGCGAAAAAGACTGCCTGGCGTGAGGGCCGTCTTTCCAGCTTAAAATACTGCATCTTTTTAAAGCAACGCGCTGTTCGCTCCGGCCTGAAAGGTTTTCCACTAATCAAACGCTATGTATCCCAGGGAGAGGAAGTACTCTGGCCGGGACTGGACTCGGAGCAGTTTTACCAGGAGATTGAGCGTCTGGACAAAATTCTGCGCGAAGGGCTTTACACCGGGACAAAACAGCGCGAACTTGATCAACATCAGCACCGGCTGGACATAATGGAAAAACTTTTAAATATCTCGGTTACGCCCGCTGAATTGGCCGAATATCAAGCGCATGCCCCGGCCTTTCAAATCAAGAATTTTCAGGATTTTATCCAGGGTTATGCGGCAGGTAAAAAATATTCCTGGGATCCCGGTATTTACGGGTTGGACCGCTGGCTCGGAAAAGTCCGGGCTTTTTATGCGAATGCCGACCAGCGCAGCCTGGATTTTATAAAAAATCTTCTCGCCCGCATGGAGCATCACCAGACCAAAATAGCGGTCCTTGTAACCGGCGGATATCATACCCCGGTGGTGTTGCAAGAGCTTCAGCAGCGCAATATTTCTTTTATTTCAGTACAACCCGTTTTAACCCGCCAGGATCTGGTTAATCCCTATTTTTCACTGTTAAGAGAGCAACGTACGCCGCTGGAGATGCTGCTGAGTAAGGATCAAAAGGTTATGGCCCTGGAACCATTTTTTGCGCAATGGGATAAAATCAGGCTCAAGGCGGATCAGCTTCCCGCGGAAGTTCGGCTGGGTTATGACCTGTTGGAAATAACCTTGAAACTGGATTATATTCATTACTTGCAGGAAAAAGGGGTTGCCGGACTGGAAGGCCTGCAAGCCGAGTATAGGCAGGCGATTGCGAAATACGAAGAAAACAGCCAGCGGATCAAGCTGGATTTAAACCGCGTCCTGGCCGGAGAACGGTTTTTTGCCGTGCCCTTTGAGGGAGCATCCTATTTTGCCGTGCTGGGTACACCGGGACAGAGTACGGTGTCCGGCGCCTTCCAGACTATGGCGATCAAGGATGATCTGGAATTGACTTTTCACCATAAGTCAGAGTGGGATATCATGGCCGGAAAAATTGAAGCCCGGCCGATTCAGTATGCATCTCACGCCCTGGTCCGCAGACGTCTTCTCCAGGCGGTGTGCCCGGGAGGGGAGTCCGTAATTTTTGCCGGGACCTGGATCGCGCCCCATGTTCTAAATTGGATGAAGCGCCTGGCTCGGCAGGAGAAAGTATTGCCGGCCAAAATAGAGCGGTCATTGACCAATCTGGCCGGCGGCGAGAGCGAGTATAACATACAAGAAACCGCAGCTTATCGGCTTTTGGAGGCGCTGGAGCTTTTAGCGATAGAAAACAACCCGGCAGTAGTAATTGAAGAGACTGTGAAATATCCTGAATATACTATCCGCAGGATCCGAATTCCTGAACGTTCAGATACTACAAAGCCTCCGCGGGGATTGGAAATTCTCCAGAATGAAATAGCCGATATTGTTCGGTTTGAGCTTTTGTATAATAAAAAAAATCAACTTATTGCGATATTTCCAGCTTCGCCCCTTGAGACAAATTCGAAATCAACCCACATAGCTTATAATGGGATAAGATATTTTAATTTGGGAGAATACTATTTTAAGGATTCTGAGATAACGGTTCCGGAAATAGAAGGCAAGTGGAAAAAGATGTATACTGAAAGCGAGTCGAATGTCCGGGTGATTAAGAGCTATCTTGAGCTTGTACTAGGGGAGAAAGCCTCGTCAGCCCATATGATTGATTATGAGTGTGGAAAACAACCTTATGCCTATATATCAGTGGATCGGGAAACCGGAAAATGGCAATCACATGAAGTTGGAATGAAATACAAAAAGCACCCGGATGTAAAGCCGCATTTAAATAGAGAAGAAATTATTATTCCGGTTTATCCGACGGTTTATTCGCCCGGTAATCCCGTGGCCGATGTTGATGATGGATATTATAACTATATTTATAAGCATATGGGATTAAGGCTGGACCATAAAGTCCTGGTAGTAGGACCGGGTTCAGGGTCGGATACCTGGACGATTTCCCGGAAGACCGGTGGAAAGGTCTGGGCAGTAGGGATTAATCCTCTGGAGGTTGCGAACACCGTTCGAACCGCCGCGATAGGCGGATTTGAGGTGGACGCTGTGGTTGGTAATAATATTATCGATGAAATGGGCCATTCCGTATTTCCCGGCCGGAAATTTAACCGGATTGTTTGGTCTATGCCTCATTTCAGTCACCGGCCTTTTGGTTTTAGCGGGAGCCATCCTTCGTTTTCTGAGTTTTGGGATCCTGATTACGAAGGCCAAGTTTTAAAGCGTTTTGTAAAAGGTTTGCCATTATTACTTGAACCGGACGGTTATGCCATTATCTGGAACAAAAATATCCCTGATGCCATGCTGCATTCTTTCGAAGGAGTGAAGATCGAAAAAGTGGAGAGTATGGTTTATAAGATTATTCTAACCGAACCCGTACCAGCACGCGGCAATAAATCGCAAATCGATCCTAAAATGTTCAACCGACCTTTTTATACCCGGCATTTGGAATTTTTACAGCGCTGGCGTTTGCCGCGCACGCTTTGGATATTTATCCTGGCCAATGGATGGTTGTTGGTTCAGACAACGTGCCAGGCCTTTCCCCGGCTGAAAATCTCCGGAACTGATAAAGACTTGGACCCTGATTCAAGTAAGGAGCTTAATTTAATGAAGCTCCGTCACGGCATGCCTGGGGTCCGTTTTCGGCCGCTTTCCGGAAAATCCTGGGGGATGATCACGGGGCTTTATCGTGAAAATAAACAGACTCCGGCCACTATTTACACCTACCTGCCTTGGCTTTGGATTATCCAGGCGCCTGAACCAAAAGATATGGGTTCGCTGGAATCAGGATTGGCCGGATGGCGTTATGCCTTGACCAGGCGTCTGCTGGATAATCTTTTAGCTTACCACAGGGCGGATTATCTTTATTCCGGGACCGGATTCTGGGAGCGGAACCTGGATAAATTATTCAGGCTCAATATTCAGGACCTGGCAAGGGACACGCTTGCCAGGCGCGAGGTTCCGGGATTTGGGACGCGGATGGCGCGCTGGGCGGTAGTGAAATTACCCTGGCCCTGGGGATTGAGAAATGCTATGCGCTTATCCATACAGAGAGCGTATCCGGACTGGGAAATCAAAAAAATACTCGAGGGCATTAAGGCGGCATATCCCAAAGGCATGACTCCGGATATCCTGGATGCTCTGGACATACAATTTAACCGTCCCGAATCCGGGGTTTGCCAGGCCTATCTGGATATGGTTCGGGCATCGCCTAAAAAGTTTACGCAGCAACAGACGGAATTTTTCAGACAATTAAGACATTTCATCCTGCCGAACCAGACCGATGTTCCGGAGCAAATGCCGGATAATATCGCGGTTTATCTGGAATTGATTTCCCGCCTGAATTTTGGCCCGTCATTTGAAATCGGGCGCTGGTCGGTTCATAACCATGTACCTGGATATTTAAACGGCCGGGCAATATCCTTGCCCCTAAGCATGAAAAACAGCCCTGGAGCAAGAGAACTCAGAGTGATTATCAGCATGCTCCGCAGGATGCAACTCTGGATAATTTTAAATAATAAAACCATGGAAGAAATACGCTATCCGCGCCGTACTCCCCATATCTTTGAGCAGGCCGCGTAAGCTGAGAATCACTTTTTATCGAAAATTACGCTTGTCAGCCGTGGAGAGCTTCTTTATAATAATAATTCAACCTGATACCGGAGGAGATTTAGATGGGCGGTTCTGAAAAAATCTATAAAATATTAATCATTGAAGATGAACCGGATATCATGGAGCTGGTGGAAGTTATGCTTTCCAGTGACGAAACTTATCAACTGCTGAAAGCTACGGACGGACAGAAAGGCCTGGAATTGGCCATCTCGGAGAAGCCTGACCTCGTACTGCTGGATATTATGCTGCCCAAGCTGAATGGTTATGAGATTTGCCGCAGTCTGAAAGGAAATCTGGAAACCGCCCATATACTGGTAGTTATGTTGACGGCCTTTGGCCAGAAACGGGAAATCGAGGAAGGCTATAAAGTCAAAGCCGATGATTATATTGTCAAGCCATTTGAGCCGCTCAAACTTCGTCAACGGGTTAAAAAAATTCTTACCGAACGTGTGAAATAAAGCCGGACGGTATGCGCATTATTTCCGGCCAATATCGTGGATACGTACTAAAAACACCGCGCGGCTTGAAAATTCGCCCCACGCTAAGCCTGATACGTGAATCTCTTTTTAATATCTTAGCTTCCCGGATTAAGGACTCGCGCTTTCTGGAATTATACGCGGGTTCCGGAAGTGTCGGCCTGGAAGCCTTAAGCCGGGGCAGCCGGCAGGTGGTCATGGTGGAAGCCGATCGGGTTGTCGCGAAGACTCTGGCGGATAATATCGGCAAAATGGATTCTGGTGGAAATGCTGCGGAAATACGGGTTTGTCCCGCCCGAAGGGCAGTGGAGCAGTTGGCTGGGCAAAAAGCAAAATTCGATATTATTTTTCTGGATCCTCCCTATGACAAGGGGGAGATCGAAATCTGGGAGGCGGACGGCCGCCTGGACCGGCTTATGGCGTCCCAAGGGTTGTTGGTTCTTCAGCACAGCAGCCGTGAATGTATCCCTGAAGCCTGGGCCGGCTGCCGGAAGTTGCGTTTCCGTAAGTATGGTGAAACCACTTTGACATTTTTTGAGGCTTTGCCTGGTTGAGTTCGGCTGGGACGGGCTAGGAGCTTGAGCATTTAGTCTGATAATCGGTTGTTTTGCCGTCATACCGGCGAAAGCCGGTATCCAGCGGCATTGTTTTTAAAGCTTTTTATGGATTCCCGATAAAAGCATTCGGGAATGACAACCTAAAAACCGACTAAATGCTCAGACTCCTAGAATAGTGCGTCTAACATTTATTTACATTTGATCTTCATGAATTTTGGCTTTGTTTCGTCATTCCGGCACGTTTTAAGCCGGAATCCAGGGGTTTTTTCTATAAAAAATTATATCCTCCTGGACCCCGGCTAAAGACATGCCGGGGTGACAAAAGTAAAAAAAATGTAATGCACTCTTCTAAGTTAAGGAGTCTATGACAAAACTAACTAAACTATTTTTACTGACCGTATTTTGTACCGGAAGCCTTCTTTACCCGGCCGGTTATAGTGCGGCCGAGAAAAAACTCCCGGATTCCAAGCCGGCCAAGATCAAACACGAACTTAAAACCGCACTGCAGTATAAGCGAATCCTGATAATCGAGGCTTTAAGCCGGGATGGAAGCCGGGAAGCCGGCGAATTAATTATAGATACCATGTTGCGAGATCGTTCCCAACCGGTTAGGAAAGCGGCGCAAAGAGTTTTGGCCGACACCCGGGATCCGCGGATTTATCCCGCGATTCTGGCAGGGCTGGATGATCCGAAGCGCCGTGTGCGCCTGGCGGCGATTGATGCCTTGAGCCTGGCCAGAAGCACGGAGGCGGCGGAAGCGCTGCTGAAGACGGCGGATAAGCATGCCAAGGATAAGGAACTGGTACGTCTATGCCTGGAGGCGCTGCGGACCCTGGTATACCGGATTGAACCTGCTCCGGGATTTGAAACCGGACTGCATCGATTTGTTGAACATCGCGACTCCCGGATTCGTTTGACCGCTGTAACCATTCTGGGGATTTTGGGGCGTTACGAGAGCATGGCTTGCTTGATAACGGCCTGGAAGAAATCCAATAAAAAAATGAAAATCAGGCTGGCGGATGCTTTTGCCAACATCGGGCGCGTGGAACCGGCGGACCTGCTGATCAAGGCTCTGGAGGGAAGAAAAAAAAGGCTCTTGATTCACTCGCTATATGCCCTGGCCCAGATTCAATCCTTTACCGCCCTGGAAAAAATTCATTCCCTGATCCGGCGAAACAAAGATACCCAGGTGCGTATGGCATGCCTGTATGCCTTAATCGAAATACCCGATAAGGAAAGCATCTCCATAATTATGCAAATGCTCGAGTCCCGGGATCCCACGGTCCTGCATTGGGCGGTTTACGCGCTGGGGGAATTGGAAGCCAAATCCGCCGCCCCGGAATTGGAATCTAAGTTATCGCATAAATCCAGCCTGGTGCGCGCTTCGGCAGCTGCGGTTTTGGGCGAACTGGGGATATCCCAATCCAAGGATAAACTGATTGAACTGGTCGCTAATCCGGATGAGAGGCCTGAGGTTAAAATCGCCGGGGCTAAGGCTTTAATGCGGCTGGGAACCAAGAACATAGCCCGGGTTTTCTGGGAGGAAATGAAGAGGCCCAGCCTGGATATTGAAACCCGCCTGGTCTGCTCTCTGGCCCTGGGAGGCTGCGGGGAGATAAAATACCGGGAGATGCTGGCCCCGGATTTACAGTCCGCGAATTTTACAGAATCCTTGGTGGCGGCCCTGGCTTTAGGCGTGATGGGGGACCAACGCGCCAAGCCAATACTAATCAAGGCACTGGAGCACGGGTTTCCCGGCATCCGGCGTTACGCGATTATAGGTCTGGAAGGTATTTCAGATCAGGAAGTCTGGAAGGCTCTGGGCGAGACGGCTAATGATGACCCTGATCACGTAGTCAGGATTCTTTGCGCCGCCGGCCTGGTCGCCGCCGGCATCACGGAATATCGCGTAGTGCTTTGGAATGCTTTGGATCATGAAGAGGAAGATGTTAGATCCGAAGCTGTGCTGGCGCTGGGCCGCAGTCTGGACCAAGACACGGCGCGACAGTTGAAATGGTATCTCCGGCGCGAACCTTCGGTCCCGGTCCGGCAGACCATCCAGCGCGTGTTCCGGGAATGGAAGAAATCAGGCCGGGATTGAGAATTATGAACCAATTTTAAACTAGCTTATTCCCTGTGGCTTGCTGCAGGGTTACCTTATTGAGTTCCCCCTTTTCAAAAAGGGGGTTAGGGGGATTTTACAAATAATAAATCAGGTTAGGTCCCCTGCGGCTTGCCGCAGGGGAATTCATTTATTTTTCTTGGAGCTTATAAATGCGGCTTACAGAGAATGAAAAAAGAGATGCTATAAAACTGATTGCAACAGGCAAACCGTTGCCTGAAAAATACCGATTTCTCCTGTTTGATGATAATATTATGAAGAGAATTATATTTCTCTGACTGGCATAGTGAAAAATCTGAAAAACGGTCTGGTTTAATTGAAAAGTGGTTGGAAATCAAACCACCTTTGAATTTCCGGAATATGGGCAGAGATATATAATCTGGATTTTAATTACCCGGAATCCGAAGGAATTTAAATCCAGGCCGGTACACAGTTGCTGTAAAAATGGTGGATATGTTTGGAAATGACACTATGAAGATTATAGAGGTGAGGGTATGAATAGAAAATATCCACTTTATAATATGGATGACAAAGAATTTCAAAAACTGGTCAATTTGATATGCCAAAAGATATTGGGCATGGGGACTATTACATTTTCTGATGGTAAAGATGGTGGGAAGGATGGCAAATTTACTGGAAAAGCGAACAAGTTTCCTAGTGAAGTATCCCCATGGGATGGAAAATTTATTATTCAGGCAAAACATACAACTAAACCTATAGCTAGTTGTTCGGATAGTGATTTTGAGACACAATTTAAAAAGGAACTACCTAAGATAAAAGAACTGAAAAAAAATAATGAGATTGATTACTACTTGATATTTACTAATAGAAAGCTTGCTGGAAAACAAGATAGTAAAATCGAAAAAATAGATGTTGAGAATTATGTGTTTGGCAATGAAACAATCCAGTTATGGTTACAGCAATATCCTGATATTGTTAAAATGATGGAATTGAATAAGCTTTTGATGCCATTGGAAATTTATGAAAAAGATTTGCAGGAAATTGTAATTGCATTTTCAGTGGCAAAAACATCAAATAAGGAATTAAAAGGAATCCAAGATGATTTAACAAGAATTCCAATTGAACAAAAAAATAAATTAAATAAACTCGGGAAGGATTATTACGATGATGTGCTTAAACAGTCATATTCTGAATTTAAAATGATTGAATCATTTTTAGAAGATCCGAAAAATGATAAATATAAAGAGAAGTATGATAATACTACAAGGGATATTCAGGAAGAAATAACCATTAAGCGAGATGATTACTTTGCGTTTGAAGAAATTCTCAACCATCTGTACAAATTGATGCTTGATACAAATGATGAAAAATTAAAAAATAAGAGAAATTTCATACGTGTATTTTTACATTATATGTACGTCAATTGCGAAATAGGAAAAAAGGTTCGAGAAAATGCTTAAGCCGGATAAGCATACAAATCCTATGCTTTCAGTAGTAAATATTGTAGGTTTGATAATTGAGGAATTGCAGGACAATAAAATATTAAGCTATGATGATTTATTATTTAAAGTAATTGAAGATACCTCGGATAGTGTGAAAGAAGTATTTGTTTACGCTGTTTCATTTTTGTTTATTTTGGACAAGATTAAATATATACCGGAAATCGATTCACTAAGGCTGCAACAATGAAAATATGTAGAATTTATGCAAACAAATTATTTAAAAATATTGAGTTTAATGATGGATTTAATGTTGTTCTGGCAGAAATCACAGATAAAACTTTTAAAGAAAATGATACGCACAATCCGGGTAAAACATTACTTATTTCTGTTATCGATTTTTTGTTACTAAAGGGCGTAGATGATAAATCAAAATTCTTTCTCGCGCGAGGGGGTTTTGAAAGTCAGATGCTATTTGCCGAAATACAATTAAATAATGGTAAGTATCTTGTTATTCGGCGGGGAGTGGATAACCCAACCAAAATATCGTTTAAGCTTAATGAATACAAACTTGATAGTTTTAAAATGCATTTTGATTGGGATGATGAAGACATGCCGATTAAAAAGGCGAAGGCTAAATTAAATGAATATTTGGCTTTTGATGTGTTGCCGAACTGGGACTATAGAAAACCTATAACATATTTTCTGAGAACACAGCATGATTTTAGAGATGTATTTAAGTTAGATAAATTTAAAGGAAAAGATAAAGACTGGAAACCTTTCATGTTTGATATGCTAGGTTTTAACGGAAGTATAATTAAAGATAAATATGAATTGGAAAATGGTCAGGAAGTGTTGGGCAATAAATTAAGTACTCTGCAACAGGAAGCGGACATAAAGGTAGAAGAAAAAGATAAAATACAGGGTTTGCTGGATATAAAAAAAAGTGATATACGTAAAATTGAGGCTGATATTGATAAATTTAATTTTTATGAAAAAGACAAAAATGTAAATCAGGATCTAGTTGAAAAGAAGGATAGTGAGATTCAGGCATTAAATACACAGCGGTATAATATTACTTTTGAAATCAAAAAAACAGAACGTTCTTTAAACACAGAACCTGTCTCTATAAACATAGATAAATTAAAAAGATTATATAATGATGTCAGTGTTTATTTTCCTGATGATCTTGTTAATGATTTCGAGAAACTGATGGCCTTCAATAAAAGCTTAACAGAAGAAAGAAATGGAGTTCTTGAAGAAAATCTTAATAACCTAAGGGTTGAATTTCATCAAGTTGATAACGATCTGAAAATGTTGGAGAAGCAAAAAGAAGATGCTCTGTCATATTTACTGGAAAAAGATAGCTATGCTAAATTTAAAGCGAATCAGAAACAATTAGCAAAGGTTGAAGCGGATATTATCCGATTAGAAGATAAATTAAAGGCCATAGATAGAACAGCAGTTATTATTGAAGATATGGAAAAAACCACCAATGAAATTAATAAAAAAATAAAAGAAATACATAAAGCTATTGGAGAACAAAAACATAAAGAAATTAGAAAATTATTCAATTCTATAATTGACGATATACTTAACACAAATGCGCTCGTTTCAATAAAACAAAACAAACAAGGAAACATAGAATTTGAGGCTAATATTCAAAATCCTGTTGACTCAACCATAACAGCAGAAGATGCTGGAAACACATACAGGAAGCTGCTTTGTGTGGCGTTTGATTTATCCCTGTTGATTAATTATTCGGGAAAGTCTTTTTATCGTTTCGCGTATCATGACGGTGCTTTAGAAGGTTTGGATGACAGGAAAAAGACTAAGTTATTAGAGTTGGTCAGGAAAATTTGCAGAGATTACAATTTACAATATATTATAACGCTGATAGATTCGGATTTACCCAAAGATGACCAAAATAAAATTATAAAATTTTCTAAAAATGAAATTTGCTTAACGCTTCATGATAAGGATGATAGTGGCAAACTATTTTTAAAAAGTTTTTAACCCCAGGAGCAAACCCATGTCCCGTTCCGATGTTATTAAAATACTCAAAGAATTTAAAGAAAAGGATGCTGAAAAATACGGTATCTTGGTATTAGGACTTTTTGGTTCGGTTGCCAGGGATCAGGCTAATGATAAAAGCGATGTGGATATTTTTCTGAAAACCAAAACTCCTGATCCCTTTAACATAGTGCATATAAAAGAAGATTTGGAGAAACAACTGCACCAGCATATTGACATTGTGAGACTTCGCGACAGAATGAATCCTTTTTTAAAAAAACAGATTGAAAAGGAAGCTGTTTATGTATGATAAAGAAATAGTTTTGGATGTATTGCGGCAGATTCATGCTGCGATTCAAAGAGTAATCCGGCGTTTTGAGCCGATTAGCGCTGTTAGTGATTTTACTGATACGCCGGAAGGTATAGATAAATTAGACAGTATTTGTATGATGATTATTGCTATTGGTGAAAGTCTGAAGAAAATTGACAAAATCACGGATCATAAACTCTTGTCGCGATACCCTGAAATTGATTGGGAAGGTGCCAAAGGAATGCGGGACATTATTACGCACCATTATTTTGATATAGACGCCGAGGAAATATTCTGGGTTTGCAAATATCAGATAAAACCTCTTTCTGATACTATCGAAAAAATCATTGAGGACATAAAATAATGGCTAGGAGCCTGTCGGACTTAACAACAAAAGGCAGTTTTTCTAAGTTTCCCCCTTT
>CBDUZI010000076.1:0-14678 GCA_965371665.1 uncultured bacterium | reverse complement strand
TTTTCAAAGGGGGAAGAGTGCTCAAAATCCGATTTTGTGCCTAAGTCCGACAAGCACCTAGAAAAGCATTATTTTATATACATTGAAAAATCCCTGGATTCCGGCCTGTCCTGGTTGGTTTAGTCCAGGGCTTAGAGCATGCCGGAATGACAAAACGCACTAAATGCTCAAGCGCCTAATACTCAACTCCGGTATGCCGCATTAATCGCTACATACTTGGCGGTAAGGTCACAGGTCCGGTAACGGGCCCGGCCTTTGCCCACTCCCAGTTCCACTGTAATGGTGATCTGCCGGCTGCGAAGCGCGCGATTGGCCTGGGCCCAGGGGGTGCCTGCGTCCACTCCCCGGCTAACCAGAGGCACGCGGTTTATATTCACTTTTATCTTATTCGGCGCCAGTTTAATATCCGCCGCACCCAGGGCCTGTAAAATTCGTCCCCAATTGGCATCCTCGCCATGTATGGCCGTTTTGACCAGTAGCGAATCTCCGATCGCCCGGGCCGCGATCATGGCCTCCGAATCCGAGCGGCCGCCCTGCAACTGAATCTCAATAAATTTCCCGGCCCCTTCTCCATCGTATATTATACTCCGGGCTAAGGCGTCCATCACCTCGGTTAAGGCCTCTAAAAAAGCCCGGCAGGCGGATAAACCCAGCGGTCCGGGGCTCAAGCCGGCAGCTCCGTTAGCCAGCAAAAGAACGGTGTCATTGGTTGAGGTCTGACCGTCAATACTGATAGCATTGAAAGACCCGGCGCAGGCGGTTTTCAGACAAGCGTGTAAATCCTTCCGCCCGATCCGCATATCCGTGGTGATAACTGCCAGCATGGTAGCCATATTGGGGTGAATCATGCCCGAACCTTTGGCCATGCCTCCGATCCTGACCCGTGTTCCCTGGATCATCACCGAGGTTTCGGCCTGCTTGGGTATGGTATCCGTGGTCATGATAGAGCGTGCCGCTTCCAGTCCGTTCTTTCGGGAAAGCCGGCTGACTGCTTGTGGTAAAGCGCCCAGCATACGATTGACCGGCAGACGCGTACCTATCACGCCCGTAGAAGCTGCCAGCACTTCCCGGGCTTGGCAGCCTATTCTTTCAGCCACGCCGGCGCAAAGACGACTGGCATCCTTGTGTCCGGCCGGACCTGTACAGGCATTGGCTGCTCCGGCGTTCAGCAGTACTGCACGGTGTACTGGGGAAGAGTGTAAATGCTCCCGGGATACTTGCACTGGAGCGGCCGGCAGCCGATTGGTGGTAAAAATACCAGCAGTGTGCGCCGGACATTCGGAGACCAGTAAGGCCATATCGTTCTCGCCCGGCTTTTTCAGGCCTGCGGAAACCGCGCTTACCTTAAAACCTTTAGCTGCCACTACTCCGTGCTTTGAGGTTATTTTAAATGTCATGGGATTAGCCCGCTTTGCGGCAGCCCCGTAGTTTCATCCCAACCGTATAAAATATTCATGTTCTGTATAGCCTGGCCCGAAGCCCCTTTGATTAGATTATCAATCGACCCGGCTGCCACTGCCAGTCCGTTGCGCGTATCCGCTGCCACGCCCAGAATACAGTTATTTGAGCCCACAGCCGCAGCCAAGTCCGGCCAGGGCTGCGCCTGGTCCTTGATCCGGATAAAAGGTTCCTGGCTATATTGGCTCCGGAATAATTCAATCAGATCCTTGGTTTCAACTTGACGGTTAAGCCTGGCATAGACTGTGGAAAGAATCCCGCGGCGGGCCGGCACCATCTGGGGGGAAAGAGTGACCCGGACTTCCTGCCCGATGGCCCGGCTCAAAGCCCGCTCTATCTCCGGTGTATGCTGATGGATACCGGCCATTTTATAAGGCATTACGTTCTCTGAGACCCGGGTAAACATGGTTTCAGATCCGGCTTTGCGGCCCGCGCCGCTAAGACCGGACTTGGCATCAATTATAATGGACCGGCTCTCCACCCACCCTGATTCCAGCAAAGGATATAAGGCCAGCACGGCTGAGGTGACATAGCAGCCAGGATTGGCGATCAGGTCCGCAGCTTTGATCTCTTTCCTGAACAACTCCGGCAAGCCGTAAACCGCCCGGGCGGCTATTTCCGGGGCAACATGTTTTCGCTGGTACCAATTTTCATAAACCGAGGTATCCGGAAACCGGAAATCCCCGGAAAGATCTATAACCTTCACCCCGGCCTCCAAAAGGCCGGGCGCCAGGGACATGGACTCTCCATGCGGAACGGCCAGGAAAACCAGGTCCACGTTTTTTGAGTTAAGTTCGGTTTGCGCCAGCTTGGTAAGCTCCCGGTCTCCAACTGCTGCCAGGGCAGGATAAATCTCTGCCAGATTTTTTCCGGCATAAGTTTCCGAGGTCAGGGCCGTTACTTTCGCCTTGGGATGTTGAGCTAATAAACGCACCAGTTCCGCACCGGTATATCCGCTGGCGCCTACAATTCCAATCTTGAGCATAGCACTCTCCTTAGCTGAATAGGGCGGACATACCTTTCGACTTCGCTTAGGACAAGGGGGTCCGCCCTGCGGTTGCAAATCGTGTTATTGTAAGCAATAATTGTCTGAAGGTCTAGGAGAAAAACGGCAGGCATAGGGCGGACATGGAAGTCCGCCCCTACGGATTCAGAAGGAGATGATTTTCAGCGTAGGGGCCGGCTTCCATGCCGGCCAAGGGATTCATTTATTACAATGGGATTTATATTTCTGTAAAAACTCACTAATGCCCAGGCATTGGCATTTATGCAAGCGTTTAATTTCCAACAGATGCCGGTCTCCGGTCAACAAATACTTCGCCCGGCCGTCCAGTGCCAAGGATAGAAATTTATTATCTTCCGGATATTGCGCTACCAGGTCTATATGGGAATGAACCTTGACGTTTTCAACAAAGGGAAGAATCTGCTCCTGCAAAATCCCTTTAATTTCATATGCGCTGAGCCGGAATTTGGGATAAGCTAATACTTTAATATATTCTTTCACAATTTCCCGAGAGACTAGAAATTGTATCTTTTTTTCTCTCCACAAGGAATGGATTTTATTGGCTTCGCCTTGAAAAAGCAACGCGGAAATTACAACATTCGTATCAATAACCAAACGCCAGGGCTTCACTGCTTGCGGGCCCAGGCTATGGCCTGGTCGATATCCTTTTCCGACAAACCCAACCCGGCGATTTTCTTCCTGGTTTGAGAGAGCTTATGGCTGTTAAGCGGACTAATTTTCACTGGAATCAGAATTATGGCATTATCTTTAACCGTGGTTTCAAAATAATCCGGGTTACCTACGGCTTCTACCAGCTTTTTTGAAAGCGTAATCTGATTTTTAAAAGTTTTTTTACACAGCATATTTTCTCACCTCTTTTTAAGCATAGCACGTTTTAAGGAATTCATCAAGTAAGGAATCATTACTTTTGGTATTATTCTGGAAACTTATCGAAGAATCCGGCGAATAACCAAGAGCAGTTAACCGTATTCTGGGATCGCCGATCTCCAGCTCTGCCCAGGGATGCAAAATCGCGTGCAATCGTCAACGGGCGGCCATGGAAGTCCGCCCCTACGGATTCAGGGGGAAGATCACCGCGTCCCTCTTTCCGCTATTTAATTATCGCCACTTTCCCAGCATCCAATTGCTTTTCCTTGCCGCTGTTTGTAATGATAACCCGGTATAAATAAATCCCAGGTGCGATGGCCGATGTATTCCAGGTAACAACCTGCCCCGGATTGGCCTGTTCGATTTGACCAATCCTTTCTCCAGCCAGGCTGAATATATGTATCACCACTTTATCCGCGCCGGGTTCCTGTAATGCAAATGTTACCTTGTCACGCGCCGGATTGGGATAGGCCAATACTGCATGGCCAGCGGTATCAATTCCAGCCATGGTCGGGATTTTCGTTGAAGTAGGTGTCACGGTTGAGGTTACAGTTATGGTTGGCGTTATGGTCGGGGTGGGAGAAATAGTCGATGTTTTAGTTATGGTCAAGGTTGGGGTAATGCTGGCGGTTACAGTTATGGTCGGCGTTATGGTCGGCGTGGGAGAAATAGTCGATGTTTTAGTTATGGTCAAGGTCGGGATAATGGTGGCGGTTACAGTTATAGTCGGCGTTATGGTCGGGGTGGAAGAAATAGTCGCTGTTTCAGTTATGGTCATGGTCGGGATAATGGTGACGGTTACAGTTATGGTCGGCGTTATGGTCGGGGTTTGTGTAGTTATATATTCATAAATTTCAATGCCTGCACCGTAGTCAGCCACATACGCATAATTTCCGCTCATTGCTACGCCATAAGCATCTCCCGGGGTGTCATAATAGCCTGCTTCAGTAGGTGCTGAGGGTGTGCTGATATCTATCACGTGTAATATCCGCTTTGACTATCCACCACATACGCATAATTTCCGCTCACTGCTACACCGCGGGCGCTTCCCGGGGTGTCATAATAGCCTGCTTCTGTCGGTGTTGAGGGCGTGCTGATATCTATCACGCGTAATCCGCCGTGCTCATCCGCCACATACGCATAATTTCCGCTCACTGCCACACCATAGGCATATCCCGGGGTGTCATAATAGCCTGCTTCAGTCGGTGCTGAGGGCGCGTGCTGATATTTATCACGCGTAATCCGCCGGAACACCCCACATACGCATGATTTCCGCTCACTGCCACACCCCAGGCACCTCCCGGGGTGTCATAATAGGCTATTTGAGAAGGACTTGTGGGATTGGAAATATCCAGGATGGATAGTATCCCCGATGCGGCTACATAGGCATAATCGCCTTGAATAGCCACGTCTCTCGGTAAACCTCCGGCTAATTCTCCAACAAGATTGACATTTTGGGAGTCCGCGGCCCGGGCAGGCTGATGGAACACCAGCAACCCCAACATGCTTACTAAAATGAATAGTACACGAAATCTGTTTTGCATAATAATCACTCCTTTATGTATTGTTTTGCCCCGGCTCCCGTGGCCGGCAACCTGGCGTCCGGAAATAATGTTCCGGTCTTTTTCTGCTTGCTTCGACAGGCTCAGCAAGTGATGGTATTTTTGTTTCTTAGCCGGTTTTGAATAATATAGTCGGTTCGCTCCCTTCAGCTTCGCTGACATCGGGCGGACATGGAAGTCCGCCCCTGCGGATTCAGGAGGATATAATTTTCAGCGTAGGGGCCGGCTTCCATGTCCGCCCAGGGATTTAAAATTACGTAAACCCGGCGGGCGGGCACGGGGGCCCGCCCCTACTTTGCAAATCGCGCTATTGTAAGCAATAATTGTCTGAAGGTCTAGCGTGAGTTTATTATAAAGGTAGAATAAGACAAGCGGATGAAGAAAATATTTTACTGGAAGCACTTAATATAAAAAACGCGCATAATGATCGTCCCAAACTTAAGGGCGTTGGTGTATACATATAATACTATGCGAAAACAACGTAAATTCAATGCTTTAGGTAGATTTATGCCTTGGTTCGTAATAAACTCACGCTAGGAGCCTGTCGGACTTAAGTCATTTTCCCCCTTTTGTAAAGGGGGCAGGGGGATTTAATCAATAAAACGCCCGCTTTCATATGCAAAATCCCCCTCAATCCCCCTTTTTCAAAGGGGGAAGAGTGCTCAAAATTCACTTTTGTGCCTAAGTCCGACAGGCTCCTAGGAGAAAAGCGATAGGCATCGGGCGGACATGGAAGTCCGCCCCTGCGGATTCAGGAGGATATAATTTCCAACGTAGGGGCCGGCTTCCATGCCGGCCCAGGGAAATAAAATCATACGAAATCGTAATCGGGCGGGCACGCCCTTCGGCTTCGCTCAGGACAGGGAGGCCCGCCCCTACTTATCCGGTTTTTTTTAGGTGGGTAACTTTGAATTTCTGCTTTAAGGTCTCGATCCAATTCTGATAACGCTGCTCCGCGCTCTCGGCCATTAGTTTCTGGCGAATGCGGCCGCGGATCTCCTCAAAAGGAATAACGCCTCCGGCCTGCCGGTCTTCCAGGCGCACAATAAAATATCCACGCGCCGTATTAATAACTTCCGAAACATCATTAACCCGGAGCTGCTTAAAAATCACCTGGTCGAATTTCGGCAAACCGGTATCACCCTCTTCAATCCAACCCAGCTCTCCGCCCTTCTTGGCCGTAGCCTGATGCTCGGAATATGACTGGGCTACGGTCCCAAACTTTCGGCCCTGCTTAAGCTCTTTCCCAGCCCTTTCAATTTTGGCCCGAGCCGACTCATCCCGCTGTTTATATTCTGCCGAAGCCGGGCTTAAATCGGGGTGCGCAACGTAAATCTGGCTTAAACGCGCCCGGCTTAAGCGCCGAAACTCGCCGGGGTTCCGGGCATAATACTGCTTAAGTTGTTCATCCGATATATTGGTGCCGGTCTTGAATTCCTGAAGTTTCATCTGCATGAGGCGCTGGCGCAGCAAATTTTCGCGCACCATTTGTTCACGCTGCTTGCGAAGATCACTCCGACTCAGGTGTTCCAGGGACAACTGCTTTTCAAACTCTTGCGACGAAGAAAATTGCCCGCGCAATGATTTGATCTCCTTTTCCGCCTGCTCTTCGACCATGGCATCCCGAATTTCGATCTCCTGTTGCCGGGCTTCCAGCAGCAGTAACTTGCTTTCCACCAGCCGCTTAATATGCTCCTCCCGGGTTTGGCGCATTTTCTTTTCCAGTTCCGCTCCCCGCAGTTCGCCGGCGAAATGCTTTCGCAACTGCCGGAGCAGCTCTTCAATATCCCGGGTGGTAATAATTTCATTGGCGACCTTGATTTCTATCCGCTCCCAAATGGCAGCCGCGCCGGACGGGCTTATTTCAGCCGGGGTCGGGGATACGGTTTCCGATGATTCCGGCGCCGCGGCGGTTATAACCGGACCATATAAAATCACCAGCCACGCGCTTAAAAACCCTAAACTGCACTTCGTGTATCGGTTTTTCATTTTACACCTCTGATATCCTCGATTGAGATTTTTGCCCGCGCCCGTAAATCTTCCATCCATATCTGGAAAGCCCGCTCAATTTTTACTATTTTTAAATTTTCGGCGATTTTGTCTCTGGCTTCCTCCAGGGGTATCTTCCCGCCTTTTTTCTGCGCTTCCAGGAGGAAAAGATGATAACCATACTCCGTAGCCACCGGTTTACTGATTTCTCCCACCTTCATTTTAAACAGTACTTGCGAAAAAATCCGGGGCAGATCGGATTTGCCCACCCACCCTAAATCTCCCCCTTGGTCCTTTTCCGGCCCCAGGGAATATTCGGCCGCCAAACTTTTAAAGTCCGCTCCCTCGTCAAGTTTATTTCTTATGGTTTCAGCCTGAGCCAGGGTTTCTACCACGATCTGACGAACATGTACTTGCCGCTGCCGGTGAAATTCTAAAAGGTGCGTCCAGTAATATTCTTCCTCTTCGTCCTGACTTATATGTACCTGACTCTCCACCGCCTGCTTAATAACTTTTTCAATTAAAATCCGCCGGCGAATAATTTCCCGCCAGGCGGAAGCCGAGATCTGGTATTCCTGAAGAATATTATTAACCTCCTGGGCTGAGTAGTTCTCCCAAAAGGATTTAAGATGATTTTCCACGATTTTCTTAGACACCGAAAGGCTCAGCCGACCGGCCTCATTCAGGATTAATCTATCATTGATCAGCCGGTTAAGCACATCCTCGCGGGTAATATCTGAAAGGCCGGCATTCTTGCTTACTTTGAGGAAGAGAGTTTCCCGTTTCAACTCCGCATCCGAAATTGCAACGCCGTCCACGTGCACCAGGACCCGCGGCTGGTATAAACGCATCAGGATTATTTTGGAAAAATACCCAAAGGCAAATAAACCCAGCCCGACGGCAATAACTCCCGCTACTATCAAAGTTCGTCGCATGACAGGCACCTTTCCGGCCGGCCGTCAGCGCGACCGGGATTAATTTCAAGGATTATCGTCGATAACCACATCTTTCTCGTCCTCGTAAATTTCACGGAAAAGCAATTCCTGGACCGTAACCTTGCTTTTCTTCTCCAGTTGCTGGAGGAGTTCCTCCTCTACCAATATGGCTTGAATCTGCTGCTGGACTTTTGCAAGCTCAGGTACCTTTACCGCCGGATTAATTATTTTCATCTTGCGGGCATAATCCTGGTAATAGGCTTCAATTTCCGAGTCCGCAATCCGGACTCCTTTGAGACCCTCCTCTTTCAAACGGCGGTTTAGGTCATCCAGCATTACGTTCTCGTAAACCTGCCGGTCAATGACTCGCATGCGCTCCTTCAGGTTCTCGATCTCCTGCTTTAATTTTCGCCGATTTTCGGCTTTCAATTGCTTGACTTTTTTTTTCGTTTCCGGGCTCGAATGATAACCCCGCCGCTCGGCCTCCTGGACTAAAAGATTTTTGGTTATTAAATTATCCAGGATTTTACGTTTCCCTTTATAAGACCCCGTTAGAATCTTATAGTTTTCGGGAAGATTGGAAAGAGCGATTTTAAAATCATACGTGGTAATCTTCAAATTACCGACTTTGGCCAGAACTTTAACATCCCGGCCACCGCAGCCCCCGGCTAATATAAGCATGATTAAGCATCCCAAAATCATTCCCGTTGTTGCTTTCGGCTTTAGCATTCCCAACCTCCTGTATAACCTGACACGCTATGCTTAACTAGTTCCTGTTACGGAAAGCTATTTTTAGCGGACTCCTCACGTTTTGTCATTCTGAGCCGAAGGCGAAGAATCTCCAAGAGACCTGATATTCCAAGCGTTTCCGTAGAGATTCCTCACTACGTTCGGAATGACAAACTTAAGAAAATACGTTTTCGCAACAAATACTAACTATGCAAATGAAAATGTTTTATAACATAATTAAATTATATGAAGCAAGAATTATTTATAGACCCAGGAAGCCCCTTCAGCCGGCCCGGTATAAAATCATGCAGAATCGGGCGGAATTTCATGCTTTACAAAAAAAAGAACGGCCTTGAAAAAGACCGTTCTTAAATTTATTTTTCAGACGGTAAAACCGCCCGGCTCAAAAGCTGGATTTATTCTGCTTTTCTAACATTGGCGGCCTGAGGTCCTTTGGGGCTGTCTACAATATCAAATTCCACTTTCTCCCCTTCTGCTAAATTACGGTAGCCATCACCCTGGATAGCGGAAAAATGAACAAATACATCTTTGCCGCCCTCCTGTTCTAAAAACCCAAAACCCTTAGAATTGTTAAACCACTTTACTTTTCCCTGCACTGACATGAATACTCGTTCTCCTCTCAAAAAAATAATTTGGAATCCTTAAAAAAGATTCTGCGCTAAACCTTATCACTGCACTGCCGGCCTGTCAAGTTTTTTCGGATAGTTTTTGCCGCAGCCTTTGACCCGAGGCATAGCCATAATTTTATCCGCCGGCGACTATCTGCTAATTCGCCTTAAATAGAGCAGGTTGCTGACCGCCAGCACTAAACCGGCCATTAAAATACTTCCCATGGATACTGTCTTTAAAACATACATTAGGATTAGCAAATGACGAGATTCATAGCGCAGATATTGGGGAGATAACCAATAGTAGACGTAGAAATGGTTGGCAGCGCAGATTATCAAAAGTAATGCGCCGATGGCCGGCCAAATCCAAAAAATCGGCTGGCGCAGGGCTTGATTTAGCTTGCGCAGGGAGCGCGAGTAAATCCATAAAGCTATGGCCAACAGCATAAAACTAATTTCATAGAGAAAAAAACTGGCCCGATATAAAAAATCCAACATCTTAATCTCGCCCCCGCTCCAATGCTTTCAGCGCTCGCTCAAAACGGTAAATACCCCATAGACTAAGACCGGCTGACCATAGCAATAAAGTATAACCCGTCCATTGTTCCACCGGACCCATATTCTGATGGCGCAAGGAAGCAATGGATTGCATCACAAGATATATAAACAACCCCAGCGGAGCTATAATTTGAAACTGCCAATGGGTAATGATGCCGTAAACCCGTTCCAGCCGCCGCGCAATAATCCCCATTAAAATAAAGCCTCCCCACAGCAGCACCCCGCCCAGTATGGCTATATAACTGGTCAGGGTTACAAAAATCAGATGCTGCTGGGGCGTTAGTATGGTTTCCATTCCGGGTTTAATCTCCGATCCTGGCCTGAATTTCTTCCCCTATCCTTCGGGCCATACTGGGCCCAACTATCAGACTGAGGGAGAAAAAAAGATGCTTATTAATAATTCGTAACTGCGCGTTGCTCCGAATTTTCTTCGGTAGCTCCAGGCGTTCTTGTTCCTGTTCCAGCAGCGCGCGGCCCAAAAACCCCATATACTTTTCCATCACGGCCCGCATATATTCCAGGCCGGACAAATTATCGGGCAGCGGCTTAAGTCCCGCTTCCTCATCCTGATCCTTCTCCACGAATAGCTGGGCCGGGTCTTTTATTGCACCCGGCTCTGAAATTCCTGAATGCGAAGCCGGAGCTGCAAGAATAATATTTTCCTCTTGATCAACAGCAGCGGTCGTATCGATTTTTTTCGGTCGGCCATGAAAGATTGGCGGCGTTACTGCTTCCGGTAATATCTCCTCTGACCGGGATTTTTCATCCGGAATATTCCGAGGCGTATCAGCTGTTTCCCGGTTCCGCTCGGCCGGCTTAGGCTCGGATAGCATAGCGTCCACCGTCAATCCGATATCCAGGACAAGATCATCACCCTTCAAGTTTAAGGTTTCTTCGATTAACCGCTGGAGCTCTGGGTCCGACGCCGGCTTTTCCGGCTCCTCCGTCTTGGTTTTCTCATCCTTCCGGCCGCGCTCCGGTATTTTTATCGCGGTTGTCCGGGATGTCGGCCGGGCTTCCGCCCGGGACGATTTTGGCTTAATGGGTTCTAATTCCGATTCTGATTCCAGCTCCAGGGGGAAGGCAACCGCCCGGGGAAGCGCCCCTTCAATAATATCCAATAATACTCCCTCCGCCGAAATCCAAGCCAATACTTCCTGCCGGCTGGCAGTTAAAATTTTATCCCCTGAAGTATATCCCCCCAGAAATACTCCCTCGTAAAAAAGCGCCAGCGCAAGTTCATTATCCGAGCCTTTACGAGTATATAACTGCCGGGTTAATCCCTCCTTTAAGTCTCCCGCACTCAGGGCCTTGATCTTTACCAACGCATCGCCCAGGCGTAAAGCCCCGTCTCCGGAAAGCTGAAGTTGTAGAGCCTCCCGGAGTTGATCAGGCGTGATTTTTTTCATTTTCAACAAAATATTGCCTAACCGGGGATTATTCCGGATTTGAAAGAAACGCAGAGTCCCGGTGAAATCCTTCCGGCATAAAGTGTCGAATAATTTATTCATATCCAGAAAAACGGTTTCCAGTTCCTGCTGTACGGGCGGCTTAATTTCCAGAGCGCTCAAGGCTTCCAGTCGCTGGGGAGCCAATTCCGCGGTCGTGATTATGGTATCGCCCCTTTTAGTCATGGTGGGAAGGAAATGCCGGATTATTTGTTCGCGGGATAATTTAAGCTCTACCGTTCCCTCATAGAAGCAATTACAAATCCGGCCCTGGTGGAACAGCAATAAGCCATGTTCATGGGACGCCAATATTTCCACGTAACCATTGAAGCGCTGCTCCTGCAAATTCAGCAGCAACGCTTTCATATCAGCCGTCCGGCTGTCAAGCGCTATAGTTTTAGTTTCGCCCTGGGGTAAGTATAGAACCGGCCACAATGTAGGAGCTCCATTATTTTTTTTTATACTACCATTGGCCCAAGTTCAGAGTCAACCCATTAAAATCGGAAACCGTTCCCGCCAGGCTACCGGCACTTTCATTTGTGCTCCCTGACGCTCGAAAAGCAGATAATTATTACGCCAGCCAAACCAGAAAAGATCGCGGGTGATTTCCACATCCGCCCGGCAGTAGGCTTCCAAGGCTTCCCAGTTGCCTTCCCGGTACCAGGTGATGGCTTGCAGTCCTTCTGCGATTTTACCCCGCTGCAAGGTGCTCTGGGCTAATTTGTCCAGCGCGATACGATGTCCTAATCTTTGCCACACATCCTTGGCCAGATCAAAGGTTTTGATGCGGTTCACATGCTGACTGTACGGGGAAAGCACGGTCAGATCAAAGCGGTCCAGATTATAACCCACCACCGCGTCGGCCGAGAGAAGATGCTGCATGAGGTCTCCCACTTTATCCTCCCGGTAAGCCGTATACGTCCCGGTGGAATGATCATACACCACTCCCAGGGAAAGCCGCATCCGGTCTATGTACTCCCATCCCCCCACTTCCGCCGCGCTCTTTTGGGTCTCCAGGTCAAAAATCAGGAGTCGAAATTTCTGATCTGGAGGAGGAGAGTTCGCTTCCGGTTGAGTCATTATGTTTTTCTCCTTTCTTTCTGCGGTCGGAGCCATCCGGCTCCGGGACCAAGCAGTAAAATTCAAATCCAAAATCGTTTCACGCGCAACCGCCTCTAAAATCATCCGGCCGGCCGGCTTATCCAGGGGTTGATTTTGGCTGCCGCATTTCGGCGAATGAATGCAAGCCGGGCAGCCTGCTTCGCAAGTACACCCCGCAATAATCTCCCGGGCGCCGGACAGCCACTCCTTCCGCACGGCCAATCCCTTGGCCGCCAAACCAACTCCGCCGGAAAAACCATCATATATTATAATCGCCGGCTGATCAAGCTGGGGATGCGCCAGGGTGGAAACTCCGCCCAAATCCCAGCGGTCGCAAAGCACCTGGATCGGCAGCGCGGCGATTAAAGTGTGCTCCACGGCATGCAGCCCCCCGGCAAAATCCATTCCATATTCCCAGCAGCGGCGGCGCCAGATCCCTGGTACGGTTATAAGCACAGCCTGGGTCTCGAAAATTCGCGGCGGAAGCTGCAGTTTATGTTCTGAAATAAGCGACCGGTTACTGACCCGCCGGCGTTCATATGCCACCACTTTTTCGGTTACCCGAACCTGAGCTAAGCCGGCCGTGAAACGCTCGGCCGAAGTTCGCGCTGCCTGCCCGGCCGGGATATCCAAAATCTCAATCTCCTCCGAACCGGTATATTGGGTATACCAATCGCCGGATGCCTCTCTCACCAAAACAGTATGCTCGATAAATTCCAATCCCACTACTTCGTATTGCAGGCCGGCATGCAAATAGATCGCGCCCGGATGGCACTCCTTGCATACCCGTGATTCTTCAATGCTTCCAAAAATCCGGCCTTGGCCGGCATGTTTTATGGCGTATTGTTCCCCGGCCGACCGAATCTCCATATGACGATGAGGCAGCTTGCGAGCACTGAACCAACGGTCCCCTTCCGCAGTCTCATTTAACCGCCCTTCCTGAACCAGTCCGGGAAGAAGCTGCCATGCCGTGGGACCGAAACATTTCGCATCCTCCCGGGTTAGAGGAGCTTCCCGGGCGGCGCAGGGCAAGTGTTGCCGCAGGATTTGATGATTATCCGGGTCTAATACGCAGTTCTCAAACCGGGCCTTAAAAAAGTCATCAGGATGATTAAGAAAATAATGATCCAAGGCATCGGGCAGCGCAATTAAAACCATTAAGGCCTCCCGCTGCCGGCCGGCCCGCCCGATCCGCTGCCAGGTACTGATCATAGTGCCGGGATAACCTACCAGCACGCAAGCATCTAATCCGCCTACATCAATCCCGGATTCCAGAGCACTGGTACTGATCACCGCGGATAATTCTTCCCGAAAAAGCCGCTGCTCTATTATCCGGCGCTCTTCGGGCAGATAGCCGGATCGATAAGCCGCGATCTGCGCCGCAAAGCGCGGAGCGGCCTCCCTGACCCAGATATGAATCAATTCCGTGATTTTACGGGATTTGGTAAACACTATCGTCTTAATTTCATGCTCCAGGCATTCCCTCAGGATTTCCGCGGCTTCATGGTAAGGACTCCCGCTGGGATTAACCAAGATAACATGCCGGCCCTGCCGGGGCGCGCCGCAGCGCTCTATCACATTAAAATCCTGACCGGTCAGCAGTCTTAAAAACTCCTTGGAATTGGCCATGGTTGCCGAGCTGGCAGCCAGGGTCGGACCCGGATGTCCGCAGAGACGCTGCAACCGCCGTAAGATCAAGGCCACGTGGGAACCAAATACTCCCCGGTAGGTATGGGCTTCATCTATTACTATCACGCTAATCCGCCGGAAGAAATCCAGCCAGCCTTCGGCATGTGCCAACATGCCGTAATGGAGCATATCCGGATTGGTAAATAAGACCCGGGGCGGATTACGCTTCAGCCGGGCCCGCACGGAAGGCGGCGTATCTCCATCGTACACAGCCGCAGTAAGTCCGGGATCCTCCAGCGGTTTTAAAAACGCCTGCAAAGTTTTTAGTTGATCCTGGGCCAAGGCTTTTAAGGGAAATAGATAGAGGGCGCAGCTTTTAGGATCTTGCAGAAGTTTTTCGCACACCACCATGTTGTAAATTAAGGTTTTTCCGGAAGCGGTCGGGGTCGTGACTGCCGTATGCTCCCCCCGCCGGAGCAATGCCATGGCCTCGGCTTGGTGTGAAAAAAGCCGGGTGATCCCGGATATTTCCAAGGCTTGGCGCAAAGGTTCAGGCCAGGATTCATCCACCTCCCGGAAATCGGGGGCTCCCGGGGGCAGGTAACGGTAGTGAACCACCCGGCCGGCGTATTTGGGGGACCGAACCAGACAGTCAATCAATCCCTGGATGTTTTTTCGCATTAAGACCATCCTGGGAGCCTGTCGGACTTAGGCACAAAAGTGAATTTTGAGCACTCTTCCCCCTTTGA
>CBDUZI010000075.1:0-15199 GCA_965371665.1 uncultured bacterium | reverse complement strand
AGGGGGAAACTTAGAAAAACTGCCTTTTGTTGTTAAGTCCGACAGGCTGCTAGTATCAAGGTATCAGTTAGTGATGGGTTTTATTACCCATTTTTCGGGGTAAGGAATGCTTTCACACCCTTTGCCCTATTTTTCCTTAAAATAAAAAAGCCTCTTAAGGAAGTCTTAAATAATCTGATATTTTATATCTGTTTGTTAACTTATTCTGAAAATATCACCCACTATCTTATCAATTTAATTTGAAAACCCACATATGGCCTTTACAGCCCGATTTTTAATCATTGACACACTGTTACGAATTTTGTTACAATTTTCTATGAAATGTAATTACTCATCAGCCCATCACCTGGAGTGTATCGGATGACATTCTATGATTGACTTATCAATGATTGTTTAAGGGACGTTGGTTCTTACGATGCATAACTTATTTTTCTGTTAATAATGCATTGTAAGAACCAACGTCCCTTAATACTAGACTAATCAAGGTGAGTACCATGAAAAAAAAGATAGATATTATATATGTTTTTTTTCTCGAGCTATTATGTGATTTAAAAAATAATTTAGGCGCTCCTTTAGCAGTGCGTCAATTAGTTCGACGGGCGATTGCCTTCAGTGAAAATTTACCTCGCCAGGATTTCCAAGACAAAAACTTCTTTTGGAAAGCTCTAGAAGAAGGCGATACTATCTTAAATCTTTTTGAAGATAAATTTGAAAAGCAAGAAAATAATATAATCACTACCCCTGCTTGCCCGAATGAAAATTTCATTAAAAACTATTTTAATTTATGGAAGGGTATTCCCAATGAATACAATGAAATAATGGAGGAATTTAATAAGCCTTCAACAATTAATAAAAAATTAAAAATAGGTTGTGGTAGTGCCAGTAACCCTTTTTGTGTTTTATATCAACCCCTTCGCTCTATCGCTATAAGTAAGATTTCCATATCCGGAAAACCTATTGAAATGGTTACTTTGGGCTGCAAATCTTTTGATGAAAAAGACTTCATAGCTTATGAATACTTAGCCGAAGAAGGGATTGAACCTCGAATTGTACAACCATTGCTTAAAAACACGAATTGTGTATTTCTATTAAAATTTACTTGATTCCGGATTACATGTTTGGGGGAAATCATGGAAGGAATACATGTTATTAACGCTAAGCGGAGTGAAATCGAAGGCGTCTTAGGAAGTTTGGTTGAAAAGACTAATTCAACCTGTACTATTTTAATTACTCAAGATGGTCAGATAGTAACCTGGTCGGGAAATTGCAATTTCATCAACCTTCCAGCTTTGGGTGCTCTCGTTGCCGGCATGTTTTCCGCAACCAGAGAAGTGGCGCGATTATTAGGCGAGAAAGAATTTTCCATCCTTTTTCAGCAAGGGCAAAAACGCAATATCCAAATTTCTTTAATAGTAAAGCAAATGATGCTTATCGTGGTTTTTGAAGGAATACAAAAAACCGCATTAATTCGTTTGCAAACACAAATTCATAGTAAAGCTATTATAAATTTGTTTGAAATCTACCAGCCCCCAATTAAAGGTACCGGTAAAATAAAACCACAAGATCAAATTCAGAAACAGCAGTTACCAGTAAAAAAAGTTACTGCTGCGCAAGTGAATCATCCTGTTCAAACAGAAGAAACATCTGATAATAAAATAAAAAAAACCGATTTAGAAAAAGAAGCGACGACCGCTAATACCACAAAATCACCTCTACCCCAAAAAGAATTGATTTCCGAATCAGATGAAACGATTTCATTAAAAGAAAAAACTTCTCAAAAGACTTTTTCACTTACCCCTAAAAACGTTGAAAGTGAAATTACTAATGAATCATTTAAAAACTTCGCTGCTTCATTGCTTGATGATATATTCGGAAATAATGAATAGCAGATGACAATTCCATGGCAACGATCAATACTATAAATAACGAGATTAACATTAAAATCGTTTATTATGGTCCGGGATTAAGTGGAAAAACTACTAATCTCAGATATATTTACCAAAATGTTCCGCAAAATCTGGTCAGTGAAATGATCTCTTTAGATACGCCGGAAGAGCGTACTCTTTTTTTTGATTTTCTGCCCATGGAACTGGGATTTGTTCATGGATTTAAAATACGGCTTTTACTTTATACTGTTCCGGGTCAAACATATTATGAAAGCAGTCGTGAATTAGTTTTACGCAATTGTGATGGTATAATTTTTGTTGTTGATTCTCAACTTGAACAATTCGAGGCTAATATTGAAAGTCTGGCAAGTATGCGACGTAATTTACTTGCCCAAGGGATGAATATTACTCAAATTCCCTGGATTATTCAATACAACAAAAGAGACTTAAAAAACATTTTGGACATTCCGGTACTGGAAAGAAAAATTAACCATTTTGGAGTTGAAAGTTTTGAAGCGGTAGCCAAAACCGGCAAAGGGGTTTTTCCAACTATTAAAAATATTTCCAAACTAGTAATCCGGAAACTAGAATAATCAAAAGGATCAGAAATGAGTATAGCCGGCAACCTTGAAGATATGAGCATAGTTGAACTTCTTCAGCTCCCCGTAAGAGAACGCAAAAGCAGCATTATTAAACTTAATTATAATAAAGATAAAGCGGAATTGTATTATAAAGATGGGATTTTAATCAATGCCCAGTTAAACAACATAGCCGGAGAAGAAGCTGTTTATGAATTACTGGATTGGTCGCATGGACAATTTGAATTGATATCAAAATCGGTTAATAAATCGAAAAATATAAATAAAAAAATAGAAAACTTAATTATGGAGGGCGTACATCTTTTGGATGAAAAACATCAACGTGAAAGACACAAATTAATCAGTAAAGAACAATTAACTTATTTCAACACTTCTTCGGTAAAATTATTAGAAAATAACGAATTAATAACTATGGTTTGTATTATTGATCCACATTTTACTAAAACTTTAGTAAAACATGCACGTGGAAAAATCCCGGAAAATATAAATCAAAGCCTGGCGATTATACTGGAAATTCTCCGCAATTCCACTAGCCATATTGAAGATGATCCTATGGAATCATTTATGATTCAAACTCGATCGAGTATTATTCTGAGCCATCGTTTGGCTGGAAATCTAACTCTAATCGTAGTTTGTGATAAAAGTATATCATTGGGACAATTATTTCTAACTGTCTCCCGGTCCGCAGAAAGTATGGATAAAATAATCGATAGCGAGAAGTCATGATTATTTAAATAAACATCCCCTTGTTTTTAAACTCTGGAGTCAGGGGCATAATTGGATTATTTTCACATTTTCAATTATAAATATATTTCGAGGTAGAAAATTGTATTACAAAAATAGCGGTTTTTATCGAAATTATCACAAATTTAAAATGTTCCCCTTTCACTCTGCTTTGCAGCAAGATTCGTCCGATTTTTATTTTCTTACCGACTATCTTTATAAGAAAATCCAAATTATCAGGCATTTTACAGATATGCAAACCCCATTTATTTTAGTGATAGGAAAAGACGGGCTGGGAAAAACCGCCCTAAGTTATTATCTTTATCATACTCTAAAGAATTTTTCTGATTATATCTCTATACGAATAAATCTGGCACCAGTAAATCCAAGCCCCGATTGGTTTCATCAATTACTTGCAAATATTATATCCCCGAAGCATACTTTTCTCTCATGGGAAAATCTCATTAATAAATTGGCCAGCTTAAAAGAAAAAGGGAAAAAAATAGTTTTGATTTTTGACAATTCCATTCTAGCGCAGCATAAAAATATTTTAGAAAGCTTGCTAGCTTGGGCAAATATTTTTATTAAAGAACAGCACCTATTTTCATCAATATTTATGAGCTCTCCAGAAAATATTAAAAAAACAAGTGAATCTCAAAAAATTTTAAAATATCTTTCTGCACGTATCGTTTTAAAGCCTCTGACTTCCCAAGAAACCTCTAAGTATATCACGTTTCAATTAGCGCGCGTCGATCAGGAACGTCCCCTATTCACTCCCGATGCCTTAACGCTTATACATCAAGCAACTCGCGGAGTACCTCTGCGGATTAATTTATTAGCTCATACAGCAATGTATATTAGTTCACAGCGCGGTTTAGTAAATATAGATAAAAAAATAATCCGAGATGCTGTTCAAATTATGTCGCAAACGGATAGTGATAAAAACATTGTTTCTACGCTACTTAATAAATCAAACTCAACCGTAGACCTGAATAACAACGATTTATCAACTGAAGTATTTAATAAAAATAAAATCAAGCAACTAATTACAGAAATATCCGCAGGAAAAAAACCGATTGATAATTTAGAAGGAATCATAACTAAATATATTTTTTTAAACCTCTATACCGGTAACACAGAGATTGCAAAAATGTTAGCCCGATCTCAAATCTGGCTTTCCCGGGGGAATACTGAATCAAGTTTAAAAGTTTTGAATGGTATATCTATTTTATTCAGACAATAAGAGCGGGGTATATAACCCCAACTCCTAAAAAGAAAGAGCTAAAAAAAGAGAAGCCTCCGAGGTTATAGGGGAAAGAAAATTCCCGGTTATAGTTGATATTTAAGGGTAACCAAAATCAGGCGGTGGGTTTTGGTATAATTTTTTTAATTGACGGTTATCATAAATTGTTGTATATTATACAATAATTGCTAAAGTTTTATAAAGAAAAACCGACGCTTTAAATGGTATAAAAAATTGGTGGCCGTTTCGTGGGATAAATTTCGTCTTGCTTCCCATTCCCCGGGAGCCTGAGCAATTAGTCGGGTTTTTAGGTTGTCATTCCCGAATGCTCTTATCGGGAATCCAGAAAAAGTTTGTTTTATAAGCATTGAAAAATCTCTGGATTCCCGTTTAAGATGTGCGGGGATGACAAAACGTACTAATGAGGATTAAGGAAAGGGGTGAAGCTGAATTTTCTGCCACAAAAGGCACAAGCCTGAGAACTAAGTTATAAAGAATATCCGATTTTTTCAATAAATTTTTAAAAAGGAGGATATTAAGTGATGAATACTAGTATAGAAGAAATTATGGATGCTCTGGTTAATTCAGAATCTGTTACTGGTGCACTTCTGGTTGGAAAAGAGGGCTTTATAATACATAATGCTATAAAAAGTGTAAGAAGAGATGTGGAAGAAATAGGTGCGATTTTAGCTGGAAGTACTGGTCCGGCCGAAGTTGTAGGAACACGTTTAGATAAAGGTGAATTAAGGCAGGCTATGTTTGAATATAGTAAAGGAATTATTATCATTGTTAACTTTGGCGAGGCAATTTTAGCAGTAGTAGCTTCACCGGAAGCAAATTTAGGCCTATTAAGAATCGAGACCAAAAAATCGATTAAAGGTTTGATAAAAGTACTGACTGAAATGTAACGTCAACTTTTATTTTATTTAATAAATATATAATGTAAATGAAAGGAGCTTATTATGAGTTTCAAAGATAAAATTGCGGAACGTGAACTTGATCCTGGGAATATCGCTTTTGCTGCTTTCATAGCAGGCTTAAATGAATTGCGACTGCTTAATCAAGGAGCCGTCAATATTGGTTCCCGAAGGATGGGCAAATATCTTTCAGAATATATGAAGGCTCAAAACAAGACGCCTTCTTTCAAATCAAGTGATCCATTAATTACGAAAATAAAAAATATTTTTGAATTGTTGAATCAGGTGTTACCGATTTCTTTGAAGCATGACTTAGTGTCCGAAGAAGAACGCGTGGTATTGAAAATCACATCCTCTACTTGTAAATTATGTCCTAAAGGAGTGGGGGCCGCAGAACTAGAAGGTACCTTATGTCCTGTTCCAGCTATGGTTGAAGAGACTATAAATATTTTTATGCTTCCAGAAAAAGTCAAGCTAGTTCTAATAGAAAGAAATGTACTTTCTAAAATTGGCGACGAGTGTGTCATAAAATTTGAAGCTTCTTAAAGATTTGATTCAAACCAAACATTCGTTAGTGTTGCTAGCTTTCACTCCGAAAAAACCAGTGTGCACCGAGGGCGTTCAATTGAACGCCCCTACAATATTACGATGTAGTTAATTATGGGAGTGTCGCCAAAAGGCATTTTCAGCCAAATTCCGTAAGTTTGTCATCCCGAGTAAAACGAGAGGTCTCCAAGAAAATACTTATTGGCGACAGTTACTGATAGGAATTTGCTTTTCAGAATAAACATATTATTCCTGCCAAAAAGCGTCCATTACTTTATTCCGCACCCTCCCAAACCTGCCAAAATCGACTTTCCCGCTTAATCCACGCTTCTCCCCACTATGGGCGCCAGCTTTTTCAAATCATCCATCAGTTCCCCGAACTCTTCCAGGGAAAGAGTCTGTTGGCCGTCCACCAGGGCGCGTTCCGGATGAGGATGGACTTCCAGGAGCAGACCGTCCGCGCCGGCCGCCACGGCTGCCCGGGACATGGGAATCACATAATTGCGTTTGCCGGTTCCATGCGAGGGATCAACTATCACGGGCAAATGGGTTCTTTCCTTAAGCGCCGGAATAATGGTTAAATCCAGGGTGTTTCGGCTGTAATCATTGAAGGTGCGGATTCCGCGTTCGCACAGGATAACCTGATAATTACCCTGGGCCATGATATACTCGGCAGACATTAGCAGCTCATCTATGCCGGCGGCCATTCCCCGCTTGAGCAGTATAGGCTTGCGCTGTTGTCCCGCGGTTTTCAGGAGCTCATAATTTTGCATGTTGCGGGTGCCGATTTGCAGGATGTCGGCCGAGCGAGCCACGGCCGGAATATCGCGCGGGTCCAGCACCTCGGTTATGATCGGAAGACCGCTCTGGCGGCGGGCCTCGGCCAGCATTTTAAGCCCCTTGTCTTTCAGCCCTTGAAAAGCATAGGGGCTGGTACGCGGCTTGAACGCTCCGCCGCGCAGTCCTCCGGCGCCCAGCCGCTTGATCGCCTTGGCAGTCTGTAGCAGCAGGGAGCGGGTTTCTACAGTACACGGTCCGGCAATAATTGCAAGTTTTTCTCCGCCTATGGAAAGAGACCCGGCTCGCACAACGGTCCGTTCGCTTTTGCTCTCCCGGCTGGCCAGCTTATAGGGCTTTAATACCGCCATTACGCTCTCTACGCCGGGCATGACTTCCAGGGGCTGGCGCTGCAAATTTCTTTCATCGCCGACTACGGCAATAACATTCCGCTCCGTGCCCCGGAGCAGATGTGGTTCAAGTTTCATTTTTTTTATCCGCTCTATCATGGCCTTGATTTCCTGGCGGGAAACATTCGGTTTCATTACAATAATCATACTATTATCCTCCAATATTTTAGCGGCCCGGCCGGGCATTGCAATCTGCCGGCCGGGCCGTGATTTGAGGGAGCAGTCCATAAGCCGAGTTCTGTATCCCCGAAACCGGGGACGGCGGCCATTTATCTGGGACCGGCCTTACGGCCGGCCTCTAGCGACCAACCCAAGGAAACCGCGGGCCGCGGCTCTTGCCGGTTTCCCGGCAATTCCCTCCTATTAGGTCTTGCTCCAGGTGGGGTTTGCCCTGCCACTCCGGTCACCCGGAGCGCGGTGAGCTCTTACCTCGCCATTTCACCCTTACCCTGTACCCTAGAGTACAAGGCGGTATATTTTCTGTGGCACTTTCCTTCGCGTCGCCGCGACTGGGTATTACCCAGCACCCTGCCCTAGGAGCTCGGACTTTCCTCCCCGGAAAAAAACTTCCGGAGCGGCCGCCCTGACTACTCCCCCTCCTATGCTATTTTCCGAAATCTACCTTTGGCACCTCTTTAGTCCCCTCGGCCGCCTCAAAAAGCTGGGCCGTCTTAAAATCAAAAGCATTGGCGATCATGTTTTTAGGAAACACCCGTATGCTCTGGTTGAAAATTTTTACGGTCTCATTGTAACGCATGCGCTCCACGGCAATGCGGTTTTCGGTTCCGGCCAGTTCATCCATGATCTGACGGAAGTTCATATCCGCTTTAAGTTGGGGATAATTTTCGACAATCGCCAGCAGACGTCCCAGGAAACCTGACACCTCGTTGGCCGCCTTGATTTTATCCCCCCGGTTCTGCGCCCCGGCCAACTTGGAACGGGCCTCGGCGACATTTTCAAAAATCCCTTTTTCATGCGCCGCATAACCCTTTACCGAGTTCACCAAGTTAGGGATCAGATCATTGCGCCGCTGCAATTGATTCTCCACCTGAGACCAGGCGGTTTTAACGGACTCATCCATTTTAACCAGGCTGTTGTAGCCGGCAATGACATACAAGACTATGCCCACCACCGCTACTATGATAATGACCAAAACTATGCCCACTATAGTAAGTACTGCTAACCCTGTCTTTTCCATTTTTTCCACTGCCCTCCTGAAAATAGTATGTAATATATTACCAGCTTCCGCCCACGCCTCCGCCCCCGGAAAAACCTCCGCCAAAACCTGAGAAGCCTCCGCCAAAACCGCCCCCGCCCCCGCGATAAAAAACCCCGCCGGGGTAGAAACCGCCGCCGTAATATCTCCGGCCTCTTCTTCCGAAGGCACTCAGCACACTGATCCCCATGATTACGACCAGCATTATCAATCCGGCCCAGGGATTGCGGTTGCTCCGGCCTCGGCGCGGACTCATGGCGGCCACGCCTGGCAATTCAACTCCGGCGTCCTTGGCAATATCCCGGGCTATCACTAAACCTATATTGGTAAAACCTTCGGCCGTGCGATTCTGTTTTAAAAACGGGACCAGATATTCATCACGGTACCGGCCCAGTTTGCCGTCCGGCAAAATCGCCTCCAAGCCGTATCCGGAAATAATCCGGATGCGTCTCTCCTGCAAGGCCAGCATGATCAACAGGCCATTATCTTTTCCCTTTTTCCCGATCTTCCAGGCATCAAAAACCGCCATCCCAAAAGTAAAATCATCGTAAGGCGCGATGCTCGGCATAATGAGAAAAACCATTTCAGCGCCGGTAGACTGTTCCAGCGCTGCGCAAATCCCGCTTAACCGCGTCTCGGCCTGGCTGCCCAAAACATGGGCATAATCATTCACATAACCCAGGGCCTTGGGAACCTCCGGACCCTCGGCCATTGGCGCGCTCGCGGCCAGGGTTCCGGCTGTCAGCCCCAGCCAAAATAGTTGTACTAGGATTAAGCGTTTACAGGCTATCCACGGCTTGGGCAAGCTTTTTCACCTCGATTAGGTATTTCTCCATGAGACTGCACAGTCCGGGCTGCGTAAGTTTCAACTCTCCCAGGCGCAGCAGCTTCATCTTGATGAAAAGCTCCTGATCAAGGGCGAAGTTACTGGCCAAGGCGGCGGTTACCTCTTCTTTCTTCACCGGCGGAGACACCTGCTTAAGCCGCAGGGCTGTACGAAAGGCAGGGAAATTCGCATTATGGACGGACACCAGCAGGGCCCTCAGGTCCCGCCCCGGGTCCCGAATTTCCAAATAACTCTGGCGCAACCGTATTATCCTTCCCTTTAGTTCGTGTTCGCATTCATGACGAAGATTCCGGGTATTAATCTCCAGTTCCGCAAAAGGATCATCTCCTAAAAGCATCCTATGCTTCTCCTTGATCTCTAAAAACTCTATGGGAAAGACATCGGTCGAGGTCCGGATATGCTCCCGGGTCATAAGCAGGGGCGCCGCCACCCGGAACTTGGCCAGGGATTTCATTGCTTTGCGAACCATATCCAGCGTTTCCATATCCACGGTCTTTAGTATTGCCAGCAGATTTAAATCCGAGGTCTTGGGATCATACTCTCCCACGGCGGCGGAACCATAAACCAGTAGCGCCTCCAGGTTCTGGCCCAAGGCCCGAGTTAAGGTCTGTTGCGCCTGGGCCAGTATCTTTTTCAAATCCATCATGACTTTGTTTCGCCCTCCGTTTCCGTCTCTTTTTCCAAATAACGTTTCACGTGTTTGATCAGTCTTTCGGGCGTGCAAGGCTTTACCAGAAAATCATCCGCCCCGCCCTCGGCCGCCCGCCGCAGCGCTTCCTGGTGGGATAAGGCGGTTAAAAAAATCACCGGAATCTTGCTGGTTTTAGGATTTTCCTTTAAAATTTGGCATACTTCGAAACCATTTACCCGGGGCATCATGATATCCAGGATTACCAGGTCCGGACGTTCGCGGGATACGGCCTGCAGGGCTTCCCACCCGCGCGTAAAAATCTGCACTTTAAAACCAGCATTCTCTAAAACATCATGAAATAATTCCAGAATACTGGCATCATCATCCACAATCAGGATATTTTTATCTCCCATTTTTCATCCCCATTTTGCTCCCAACACGTCTTTCGTCCCTATACGATGGCCGCACGCAAACGCCTGGGCTGTCATGCTCCTGGAATTCTCGCACTGAACGCGCCTAATGATCAACGTAGTCCCTTCTCCGGCCGCGACCAGCCATCCCTCCACAACCCCGGTCCGCACAATACTTCCCGGCGTCGTTTCCCGGGGCACCCTCTCATTCGTAGTCTCGGCGGAAAGGAGTTTGAGCCGCTTCCCGCGGACCGAAGTATAAGTTCCGGGCCAAGGGTTAAAGGCCCGGATACGATTATATATCTCTCCGGCCGTAAGCGTCCAATCAATCCTGCCGTCTTCCCGGGTCAAACGCGGCGCATAAGTAGCCTGGGATTCATCCTGAACCCTCCCGCCTTCGCCCCCGGAGGCGGCAAGATTTTCCAGAGCTTCGGCCACAACAGTCCCGCCCAGCATTGCCAAGCGCGCATACAATTCCGGCGCCGTCTCTTCCGCGTCTATCATCAGCTTCCGCTGCACCAGAATATCGCCACAATCCACTTGGGCGGCCATTCTCTGCACAGTCACGCCGGTTTCTTCCTCTCCCCGCGCTATGGCCCACTGGATAGGCGCTGCTCCGCGGTATTTAGGCAGCAAAGAGGCATGTAGATTGACGCAGCCCAAGGGCGGCTTATCCAAAACTTGGCATTTCAAAATCTGTCCGAAAGCCGCTACTACCAGCACATCCGGCTGATAGGCGGAAATTTGCTTCAGAAAATCCGGCGTATTCACATTCTCGGGCGAAAGTATGGAAAGCCCCAAGTCCAAGGCTGCCTGCTTAACCGGAGTGACGGCTTCACGCTGTCCCCGATCGCGGGGTTTATCCGGACGTGTCACTACCGCCGCTACGGGAAACCCTCTAGTTACCAACTCGCGTAAAGTCGGCACCCCGAAATCAGGCGTGCCCATAAAGATTAGACGCGGTCGTATCATTTCTGCTATTTGTCCTACAGTTCAGACGGTCCGCGGCCCGCTAAAACCGCCCGGGTATGCTTGGCCAAGTCCCGTAATTGCCGGTTCAGCATCACGCGTTGCACCATGGGCATGCGCTCAATAAATACTATCCCGTCAAGGTGATCCAATTCATGCTGAAAAGCCCGGGCTAAAAGCCCCGACCCTTTGAAGATGGTTTTTTTTCCTTCCAGATCAAGTCCTTGTATCTCCACCTCGGCCGAACGTTCCACCATCCCGTAGATGCCGGGAAAAGAAAGGCATCCTTCCTCTTCCTTCTCCCGGCGCCGGCTCCGGGAGGTAATAATGGGATTTACCAGAGTATATTTGGCTGTCACCCCCGCCGAAGAAGGTATCTCTACTACAAAAACCCGCTCGGCTACGCCTATCTGATTAGCCGCCAGTCCGATTCCGCCCTTGGCATGCATGGTATCGAACATATCCCGGCCCAGGCAGCGCAGATTATCATCGACCTCGGTTATCTCCCGGGCCCGGGTTTTCAACACCGGATCTCCCCAGGTACGAATTTGCAATATAGCCATTATCTATTCCCGCCCGTAAAATTATTGTGTTCCCTATGCGGCTGATTATTATATCCTAAGTCTGCTGGCAGGCGCAAGCTGATTTCATTGCTGATCTGATATACTTTTCTTTCAGTTTAAATTCACAAGTCAGATCCGTTCCCCATATCTTGCATCATGGCCTTTCTCAGGCATGCAAACTGTTCTTCCATCTCAGGCAGACGAACCATCATGGCTTCGTGGTTGCCCTCCTTGCCGGCCTGCTCAAGCTCACCGGCCACCTCGCGCAAGGCATTACCGCCCACGTTGGCCGATACCCCCTTAATGGCGTGGGCCTGGCGCTGCGCTTTGATATCATCGCCCGTTTCCAAATAGCTTTTCAGTGCTTCGATCTGGCGGGGGATATCCGCCAGGAATTGTTTCATGATCCGGCAGGCAAGTTCTTCGTCACCCATCAGTCTTTCCTTCAGGGCTGCTTTGTCAAAGACCGTTGTGCCGGGCTTTTGTGGTTCCCGCGCTGATGGTGCGCCCTCCTCCGGGGAGTACGCGGAAACGCTCTTTTTTGATTCTCCCTTTTGCCGCGGCAGCCACTTCTTCAGCATCTCCGCCAGAGCCTTCGGATGGATCGGCTTGGTAATAAAATCATTCATGCCGTTTTTCAAGCATTCTTCACGGTCGCTCTCCCGGGCATGAGCTGTCAGGGCGATTATGGGAATTTCACGATTGAGAACCGCGGACCGGGGAGAACGTATCCGGCTTGCGGCCTCAATGCCGTCCATTTCAGGCATTTGCAGGTCCATAAGCACCAGATCATACGGCAGTTTTTCCAGGGCGGTTAAAGCCTCCGCCCCATTGGCCGCCACATCCACGCGCAGACCCATCTTTTTGAGTATGGCCGCGGCAACCTGTTGGTTTGTAATATTGTCCTCAGCCAGCAGGATGCGCATTTTGCCGCGGCGTATCTCCATTACAGTATGGCGGGTGATAATTGCTTTCGCCGGTTGCTGCGCAGTCTTGCTTCCCAGCACTGCTGCCATACAGTCAAAGCATTCTGCCTGTCTTACCGGCTTGGTGAGATACCCGGCAAACCCGATTTCCTTCATCCTGGCGGCATCGCCCTTCTTGCCCATGGAGGTCATCATCACCAGACGGGTGTCCTTCAGATTTTCGTCCAGCTTGATGGCCTGGCCGAGAGCGACTCCGTCCATACCGGGCATCTGCATGTCCAGAATTGCCGCCTGAAACGGATCATTGGTTTCCTTGGCTTGACGCAGCGCCTGCAAGCCTGCAGGGCCGTCCTGCACTGTTGCCACCCGCGCGCCCCAGTATTTGAATTGGGCGGCAAACACCACGCGGTTGGTCGCATTGTCATCCACTATCAGAATACGCGCTCCGCTGATCTCACCCAGCGGCATCTCCCTGCTTTTACGCTCATCCTGTTTGGCAAAGCGCGCGGTGAACCAGAACTCAGACCCCTTGCCTTCCCCGCTGATGACGCCGATTTCGCCTCCCAGCATATTGACCAGTTGCCGGGAAATGGCCAGACCCAGCCCTGTGCCGCCGAACCGGCGCGTGGTCGAAGCATCAACCTGGGTAAAGCTTTCAAAGAGCATCCCCTGCTTATCCTTAGGTATGCCAATACCGGTATCCTGCACTGCAAAGCGCAACGCCGCTTCCTTCTCGGTCTCGGATACCAGGTTCACCCGCACAGCCACCTCACCCTCATCTGTGAACTTTAATGCATTGCCTGCCAGGTTTATCAGCACCTGGCGCAGACGGCCCGGGTCGCCCTGGAGAAACACCGGCAGTTCCGGGTCCGCGGAACAGATAAACTCCAGGCCCTTGTTGTGCATCCGCACTGCCATCATGTCCGCAAAATCATCCAGCATGGCGCGCAGATCGAAATCCAGGGTTTCCATCTCAAGCTGGCCGGCCGCGATTTTGGAAAAGTCCAGGATGTCGTTGATCACAGACATAAGCACTTCTCCGCTGGAGCGGACTATCTCGACATACTGCCTCTGTTCCCTGGTCATCTCAGTATCGATCAGCAAGCCGGTCATGCCGATAACGCCGTTCATGGGCGTACGGATCTCATGGCTCATATTGGCCAGAAATTCGCTTTTAGCCTTATCCGCCGCGGTTGCTATCCGGGCCAGCTGGTTGGCGCGGGCAACCATCTGGTTCAATTCCCGGTTAATGACCTCGGTCTCCTCTTTAGCCTTCCGGAGCGCATCTTCCGCCCTCCGGCGTTCTGCCATTTCCTCTTCCTGTTTAACGAGGGATTGCTTGAGATGCAGGTTGATTCTTGATATATAAAGTGTCGCTAATATAATCAACAGACTCAGAACGCCCAATATAGTTAAAGTCACCCAATATTTTCGAATCACGTCGTGCAGAGAGAAATTCTGCGGTTTATCATAGGGCGCTATGTTCAGTTCTCTCAAACAGTCATGCACAGGCTGGTAACTTTGCGGCATGGTCCAGCCGGCGCATTTCGCCTGGCGGGCCGCCCGGCTCTGGGCCGGCATGCGCATTAGCGCCATGGACACCTCTTCTGCCAGGTCTTCGGCGGTGTGGGACAGTTTGGCAAAAGCCCATTCCGGATAATGCCTGGTTGAATGGGGATGCAACTGGAAATGATGTTCACAATATTCATGTTTAAATTTGATTATTTTAAAATCCTCCAGTTGGATTTTATTCTCAGCCGCCATTTGCTCCAAAATATTGGATCGCACGCTGCCGGCATCCACTATTCCTTGGCGCACCGCGTTGACCACCGCATCGTTGGAACCCCCAAAACGCAGGTCTGCGAAATCCTTATGCGGATTAAACTTCATGGCTTTTAACTCGCGCCAGACTGCCAGCCATCCGCCGAGCGCCTCAGTCTCCACGGCCATAAAGGTTTTTCCCTTGAGATCAGCCGGAGAATTAATGTCTTTTCTATCCGACCGAACGATGACCACTCCGGCGAAGTGTGTTACTGCCTGGCTGCCAACCAGGTTCTTCAAGGTCAGCATCCGGGTTATCCTGCAATTTTTTTCCAGTTTCACATATTGAGCAGGATTGGCGAGCACAAAAACCACGTTTTTCTGATCAACCGCCGCAGATATTTGGTCATAGCCCAGCGGCACGACAGTAAATGAGCGGCCGGGTATTTCTCTTGTCAAGTAATCAGCAGTTGCTCCCCATTTTTCCATACAGCGTTCCGGGCTCCGCCCGACCAGAACTCCGATTTTCACCTCTCCGGCAGCTACTGCTTTTGCGCCGGAATGAGCCCCGATCGGTCCTGGGGAAAAAAGCCATGCTATTAGCGCCATTAAAATAATCACAATATGATAATTTAATTTTTGCATGTTCCTATCTCCCGGAATTGCATATTCATAAGGAAAACGCAGCTAAGCCGTTTCACAGTTCTGCATATTATGGTTTCTAGGAGCTTGTCGGACTTAACAACGTTGAAAAAGCTAATCTGCGTATTAAATT
>CBDUZI010000074.1:0-15591 GCA_965371665.1 uncultured bacterium | reverse complement strand
GAATGGGTGGAAGAACTAGACTGGAATGAGTGGAAGATCTGGACTGGAATACGCATCAAGCCACTTTAGACATACACCGGTTTTGTACCACAAGATTAAGCGGTCATTTTTACCAAGTTTTTTTATTGGCTTGAGATTTACTGTTCTTCGTTGATGGTTTCGCATAACACAGTTTACGCCTTTTTTTAACAGGAAGAAGAAGTCAGCGTAGCCGCAAAATCCTCGATCTGCCAGTAATACATCTTTTGGATTGAAGAACTTCCAGAGATTGCGAAAGAGCGTTCTCTCATGAACGGCAAGAGAGTCCTTGGCCAATGCCAGCATGGCACCTGTCACCAGAGAGCATACGGCCACAATCCTCATCACGGGAAAACCGCATCCTGGTTTTTGCTTTTTCGGCTGAGGCCAACTCTGTTGGTTTTCCGGCGTATCCGGCATTGAGACCGCCGAACCGTCAACCACCTTTACCCGCCGTCCATACCACCAATTCTTTTCTTCTGTCTCCGCTTCGCATTTTTGTGCCACTTGACGGCTTATATTTTCAATTTCATCTACTTTAAGCCTTTTTCGCGCCTTTACGTAACCGGCCGTATTGCAGGAGGCGATTTCTTCTTCCTCCAGGGCCAGCCATGCCAGGAATTTTTGCAGTACTTCACGACAGGAACCATCCGCGGCCAGCACCTGCGACAGAAACAGCCAAAATATTCTTGAGGGGGGAAAAGAGTCTTTTGCGTTTGGCTTTCCCGAAGTTATCGGGTAATTCAACCCATTTTCTAAATACCTCGCTGATTTCCGCCATTGAGCTTTGGTAAAATTTACTAACCCTCTTTTTTAGTTGTCCGTTCCCTTTCAGCATGCCATTCATCCTATTCCCCTCCTTATTATCAAGTATATATACTTGTAGCATATTATCTGCTATAATACAACAATAAAAGAGGTTATTATGAAAAATAATCAATCTTTGGATGCAATGCAGCGTCGCTATGAAAGCCTGAAAAAACGTTTGGGAAATATTGGACTGGTGTTACAGGGAACGATCACACAAAGAAATATTGTCAGGGATGATCCTGAAAAACCGGGAAGGAAAAAAGTACTCGGCCCTTATTATCAGTGGACTTTTAAGGAAAAAGGTAAAACCACAACCGTAAACCTAACTGCATCTCAAGCAAATATCTACCAGAAAGCTATAAACAATTACCGCAAGATGATAGATATTAGTCGAAAAATGATAAATATCTCATTGGAAATTTGCGAAAAATCTACCATAGGTGTGAAAAAAAGAAAATCCAAAAAAATGAGGCAATAAAGGCTTAAGTTAGTGCCATTCTATAGTATCCCCTGAACTTGCCCTAACTTGCATGCCGGGGCGCATCTTGACTATTAACAATTTCCTTCTATGCTCCTCACTGTATTTTTATCATTAGAGGTCACCGGGCGACCACACAGGGTCGCCGCTACAATGCCTCCTACAAATCCACACTCCTGATTTTTAATACAAAAAATCAATTTAAAGAGAAGCGGTCAAAATCTTTTTCAATCGCGATTGAATGGACCCTGGGTTTCTTTTAAAAATGCGGCAAATATTTCCTATATCCTTAATCTTTGAGCAAACATACTTCAACTCCTCGTCCTCCTCTTCCGCCCAGGATTCATAGGCCCGGCGGTACTCTTTTCTGGCTTCTAAAACCGCTTCGTGGCTATAAGAAGCGGTTGCCTTTTTCAAGGGGAACGATTGATATTTCTCATGGATCAAATTGATCCGCGAATCAGCATAGTGTTTTTCATCTCCGTTTTTTGCCTGGGCCGGGCCATTGGAATCAGCCGCTTGAAATTCTCTTAGGGCCTTTAAAAAAATCTGGCCGTACTTCGCCAGCTTAACTCTGCCCACCCCCGAAACATTCAATAATTCCTGTTCATTGCCGGGACGCTGGGACGCTATTTCCAAAAGCGTGGCGTCGCTAAACACGATATACCCAGGAACATTTTGATCGTCCGCCAACCTTCTCCGGATTTTTTTAAGTTGAGCAAACAAGGTATCATTCAAATCAACTTGTCTAGCGGAAGGTACTAGAAGCGGTGGTTTGATGGCTTTTGTAATGACTGACTCAGACTCCGGCATAAGCGCTTTCAAACTGCGGCCGTGGCACACGTCGCAGGACGTTTTGCAATCCCCGATATTTTCATCAAAGTGTGCCAGCACGGCTTTATGCCGACATTGCCGGCTATCCGCCAATCGGAAAAGATTTACGGTTTTTTGATGGGTGGACTGCGCCAATTGCGGGTCTGATATTCCCTTTAAAAAATGTTCATAATTTTTCACGTCCACCCAGGAGTAAAACAGCAGACAATGACTTAGTAGGCTGTCGCGGCCGGCACGGCCGATTTCCTGATAATAGTTTTCAATAGTACGAGGCATATCGCAATGAATGATAAAACGGACATTGGATTTGTTAATACCCATGCCGAAAGCCACGGTTGCAACAACGACATCGGCTTGGTCCCGAATAAAAGCTTCCTGATTGCGACTTCTCTTTGCCTCCGGCAAGCCAGCATGATATGGCAGTGCGGAAACCCCGTGAGCTTGCAAAAAGTTGACCAGACCATCGACGTTTTTCTTGCTCCAGCAATAAATAATCCCGCTCTGCGATGGATTTCGGCGTATGACCTTCAACACGGTTTGACGGATGTTCACGCCTTCTCCCTTTTTCTGGAAGGTCAGCATCAAATTGGAACGGAAAAAGGAACCCTTGTGGACCTCGGGTTTTACCATTCCCAATTGGTGGACAATATCCTCTGCGACTTGCTTGGTGGCCGTGGCGGTCAAAGCCAGCACTGGGATATTGTCTAACTGAGTTTTTAAACCTTGCAATTTCCTGTAGGCCGGCCGGAAATCATGCCCCCATTGGCTTATGCAATGCGCTTCGTCCACGACCACCATGCTGATTGGGCAGGTTTGCAGGAAATCGCGCAAAAACCCCTCCAACGCCTCGGGCGCCAAATAGACCAGCTCGTACTTCCCTTCCTGGAAATCGTTAAGGCGTTGACGACGCTCCTTTAAAGCCACCGAGGAATTGATCAGCGTGGCTTTAAAGCCGAGTTCCAGCAGGGCATCCACTTGATCTTTCATTAGGGAAATCAACGGCGAAATAACTAAAACCGTGCCTTTTAGGATCCTCGCTGGTATCTGAAAAGTCAGGGACTTGCCCGCTCCGGTGGGCATGATGCAGAGACAATCCCGGCCGGAAAGCACAGCCTGAATTATTTTCTCCTGGCCAGGCCGGAATTCATGGTAACCGAAGGTATTTTTTAACACTGCTTGAGGATTCATTATGCTTCTCTTTCTTTATGCAGTCGACTCCGTAGGGGTCGACTTGCATAGTGGCCCTGAAATGACAAATCATATGCTGTGTTGTGATGGTATTTACCTGACAGTTTGACCCATAGCTGTCCAAATTAGCCGAACTGGAACCGGGCTTGCTTGAGCCCCAAGTTCGGCTGAGCCAACGACTTGTACGGGTTGTTCAACCAATCCCAGAAATCACGACGGCTAAAAAGGTTTGTCGGGAGGAGCTTACCCCTTTTTCAGTACCACCTGAGAATAGAGTTTTCCCGTGAAATTCCAGGAACATTTTACTAAATTCCAGCAATTTTGTATAGTATCCCCTGAACTTGATTTGGGTTGAGGTTGTCGCAGTATGAGTTACAATTCACCCACCGGAAGAACGAAGGACCTGTTTAAACAGTTAATTAACCATCCTGAAGCAGAATTCTGTTTTTATAATTCCCAGTCGAATATTCAGGTTCGAGTAAACGGACGCCTTGAATTGGTGGAAGATCAAAAATTAAAAGAAGAGATTGTAAGTCAAAGGGATTTTTTAAAACCCTGGGTGGAACAAGCCGGCTATGAAATGCTGGCCGTATTCCTCATGACACGGGGCCAGGCAACGATTTGGACCATGGAAACAAATTTCGCGCCTAAGGAATATATCGAATTATAGGGCCAGCCGGGAAAAATCAGCCAGGATCCAGATTTGGCGCGCGAGCTTGGTCAATAAATTCAGGCGGTTGCGGCGAAGGTCCTCGTTTTTATCCATGACCAGGACATCATCAAAGAAGCGGTCAATTAGCGGCTTCATTTCAGCTAAGCATTCAAAGCATGCTCTGAAATTCCCGGCCTGTGATAAATCCGCGATCTCTTTTCCCGCTTTTTGACAGGCGGCATGCAATTTATTTTCCGTTTCATGGCTGAAAAGCTCGGCCTTAATTTTTATCTCTTCCTGGTCCGGGGAAATATCCCGGGGCGTATCCTTGGACAGAATATTGACGACCCGGGAAAAAGTAATAATTTTCTCCGTGAATCCGGGTTCGCTTCTTAAAGCATGCAGGGTTTCCGCCTTTTGCGCCAGCGCGGTTATGTCATCCCACCAGACACTCAGCAGGGCCTGGATAAGATCAGGCTTAATATTTCTCCGGCCCAGTTCACTTTCCATGCGTCCCTGGATATAGGTTTTTACTCCGGTCTTAATCTCCTCAGCTTTTTCGTTAAAGCTCTCAAAACCCTGCACACTCCAATTCAGGACCTCATTCAAGGAGTACTTATACCCGGCATCCAGGGTTATGGCAATAATTCCCTGGGCCGCGCGACGAAGCGCATAAGGGTCTTTGGTTCCCGTCGGGATAAAACCCGCGCCCCAGCAGCCTGCCATATGATCCAATTTATCCGCCAGAGCCAGGATACGCCCCACCGGCGTGGCTGGCAAATCATCCTCTGACCATCTGGGTAAATATTGTTCACAAATGGCCCGGGCCGCCGCTTCCGGAACACCCTGGGCCAAGGCATAACAGGTCCCCATAATTCCCTGGAGTGAGCTGAACTCCTTTTCCTGCACCATCAGGGATATAAGATCCACCTTGGAAAGATGCGCGGCCTGCCGGACGTTCTGTTCCTGTCCGGGTTCCAGCTTTTCAGCCAGCCGGACGCATAAATTTTCCAGGCGTTGGGTTTTATCCCGCAGGCTTCCCAGCCCTTTTATCCAGAGTACCCGTTCCAGGTCCGGAACTTTTTGTTCCAAGGGATTTTTCACATCCTGGTTATAGAAAAATTCAGCGTCTTTCAGGCGAGCCTCCAGTACCCGTTCGAATCCCGGACGCATGCCAGCCGGATCTGCCAAAGGATTGTCATGCACTGCCATAAAAAACGGCAAGAGCCGGCCGGATTCATCCTCAACTGCAAAATAACGCTGGTGTTCCCGCAGCGTAGTAATAATTATTTCCCGAGGCAAATTAAGAAAATTCTTGGAAATATTACCCGAGAGTACGCCCGGAAACTCGGCCATCATTGTCACTGTTTCCAATAAACCTTCATCCTTTACCAGACATCCGCCCAGTCTCCGGGCTTCTTCCTCCAAGGCTTTTTGTATGGCAACGCGGCGTTCTTCGGTTGAACAAATCACTCTGCCCTGCCGAAGTATGTTTTCATGCTCCGAGGCACTTCGCACCTCGGCCGGTTGCGGACGATGCAGGGGATGCAGCCGGGTAATACGGCCGGCTTCCACATCCGCGAAATGGAAGGGGATAACCTCTGTGCCAAATAGAGTTATAATCCAGCGTATTGGCCGCGCGAACCTGGCGCCCGAAGATTCCCAGCGCATGGTCTTGGGAAAATCAAATCCATTCCTGAGCAGCTCGGAAAATATTTCCGGCAGTAAAACCCGGGTCGGCTGGCCTTTTGTCTCCACTCGGACAAAAAGCCGGTCATCTTTTATGCTCATCTCTTCGGGCTTGACTCCCGCCTTACGCAGGAACCCCTGACCGGCCGGGGAGAGTGTGCCATCCGGAAGATAGGCAATGCTTTTCTTTGGTCCTTCCAGTTCCCGGGTAAACGAGGTCTGGCACTGCGCCAGCCCTTTGATATAAAAAACTATTCTTCGGGGAGTCGCATGAACCTTAACTTTGTCAAAGTCCAGGTTTCGCGCACGGAACACACGTTCCGTATTGAAAGCTAAACGTGATTGTTCATTTGCAAGCATATAATCCGTCGGCAGCTCCTCGCAGCCGATTTCCAGAAACGCATCTTTTTTTAACGGGTCTTTCTGTTTAACACTATTCATGTCATATAACCCTCAAGGGAAATCCCAACTCTTCCCGGTGCTTGATATACCCTTGCGCGCAGAGCCGGGCCAGGTTACGCAGGCGCGTAATATATCCCACGCGCTCGGTAACCGAGATAGAACCCCGGGCCTCCAGTAAATTAAATAGGTGTGAACTCTTGACCAGTTGGTCATAAGCCGGCATAACCAAATTCAACTCGATTAAACGCCTGGTCTCATGCTCGCAAACCCGGAAAGCTTCCAGGAGCGCCTCGGGATTCGAGACCTCAAAATTAAACCGCGACCACTGTATCTCATTGGCACGAAAAAGCTCGCCATAGCTAATGTCGTTTCCCCATTCAATCTCGAAAATCGACTCCACTTTTTGCAGAAACATGGCAATTCGTTCCAGTCCGTAGGTGATTTCCACGCTGACCGGGTTTAAATCGATTGAACCCATCTGCTGAAAATAGGTGAACTGGGTAATCTCCAGCCCATCCAGCCACACCTGCCATCCCAACCCGCCGGCTCCCAGGGTTGGCGATTCCCAATCATCTTCGGTAAAGCGTATATCGTGCGCATCCAGGTTTAAGCCGATCTCCTTTAAGCTGGCGCGATAACCTTCCTGGATATCCGCCGGAGACGGCTTGATAATAACCTGGAACTGGTAGTAGTGCTGTCCCCGGTTGGGGTTCTCGCCGTAGCGCCCATCCTTGGGCCGGCGGCAGGGTTCAACATTGGCCGAAGCCCATGGTTCCGGTCCCAACACCCGCAGAAAAGTGGCGGGATTAAAGGTGGACGCCCCTTTTTCCAGGTCATAGGGCTGAACGATCAAGCACCCTTTCGCGGACCAGAAATTTTCGAGCTTTTGAATAATCTCCTGGAATGTCACTGTTTAACTCCCTGATTAATATGCCCGGAACAGTCCCGGGTATATCCTGTCTCTACAACGCGGCGGAATGAATCTGTGGTTAAATTATCCTTCCAGTTTTGCAACCGCTTGGCGGAAGATATCGCTTTTTAATTTCCGACCCAGTTGATAATGAACCGCTGCATCAAGCAGAGCCGTTATTTCACCTTGAAGTTTATGATGCAAATGCAAGCGCTGCACTTTATCCGCCGGAAACCGGATTAATCGTTCCAGCAGGCGCCGGGCTCCCGGTGATATGGAAATCCCCCCTGCCGGCCGGCAGGCCCGGCAAACCACTCCCCCGGTTTCAACATGGTAGGCCATGGTTTTCGAATCACATTGACAAAGTTGGCAGGTTTGCAGAACAGGCCGATACCCCAGCTGATTTAAAAGACCGACCTCAAACCAGGTCCCAGCCAGGGACGGTCGTACGCCGGTTTCCAGAAGCCCAAGCGCGGCCATAAGCAGGTTGAAAATCCCGGGCAAAGGCTGCCGCTCCGGCGTAAGTCCATCCACCAATTCACAAATCCGTGCCGCCTGGCCCAAGGCCGTCAAATCCGTTTTCAAGCCCGGAAAAGCGTTTTCCAACTGGCCCTGGGTAACCAGCATAAGTTCCCGGGTTTCCTTGCCATACAGTTGAAGCTCGGAAAGAGAGAGCCATCCCAGGCAGGCGGCCAGACGGCTGCGGCTGCGCCGCACACCCTTGGCAATACCGCGGACTTTTCCCCGCTCCCGGGTAAACAGCACTATTACCCGGTCAGCCTCGGAAAAATCGTAAGTTCTAAGAACCAATCCTGATGTGCAGCAGGTAGACATGACAGCCTAAAAGAAAGAACCACGCCCCTTCGGAAAAAGAGACGTGGTTCTCCTTATGATTATGATTGGGTTTAACCGCGAGCCTGGATTAACGGATCGGCGGTATGTATCCGGTTATTCCGATGCCAATAACCGCCAGTAATACCACGAGCAGGAATACAATGGCTATGGCAATCGCAACCGCGATAACAGCTTTGGCCGTCGTAAGTTTATGAATCTCACGCATGCCTAAAACCGTCAACACCAGCCCATAAATAGATCCCAGTATGGAAACGATAGGAATCCAGCCTATAACATTTACAACATTGGCATAGGCTACTACGCGCAACGTAGCTTCATAGGTTCCTGTGCCGCCCACGATTTTAGAGCAGAGTTGCAGTAAGAGCGCTGCCAGAAACAAACTGATGGCTACGGCAATGGGCGCAAAAATAATCGCCAGAAACCCGATGCCCAGGGTTACGATAGTCAGTCCGATCCCCATAATCACGGCTGTGATAATGGCAAAAATCAATGGATCCTTGTATCCCCCCGTGATGGGCATTCCCTTGTAAAAATCAATCGGTTTAGTAATTATCTGCTTAGCCGTCTCATAGTATTGTTTTAAAAATCCCGTCATGCTTAACCCCCTTAATTTTCATATAAATTTTCTTTATAATTTATCATGCTTTTTAGCTAAGTCAAGCTAAATTTTTAATTTACCCCTTTTCCTCCGTATGCTCAACCGGCGATTTCCCTATTTTAATTTTGTCAACTTTTCGGCTGCTGGCTTCCAAGATGGTAAATTGCAAGTCCTGGTAGGCAATCTGCTCGCCTTTTTTGGGCAGATGGCCCAACAGATCAGTGATAAAACCGCCGATAGTATTAATATCTTTCACGTCCGGAAGCTCGACTTCCAGCACGGTGTTGATTTCTTTAATATCGGTCTGTCCTTCTGCGATCCATAAATTTTCTCCGGTTTTTTCAATTCTTTTTTCCTCTATATCATATTCGTCCCGGATTTCCCCTACAATCTCTTCGATTAAATCTTCCAGCGTAACCAGGCCCGAGGTTCCGCCATACTCATCCACCACGATGGCCAAATGCAACCGGCCCCGTTGGAATTCATGCAGCAGCTCATCAACCTTTTTGGTTTCGGGCACAAAATGAGGCTGCCGCAAAATATCCTGAAGGACTATGAGTTCGCGGTTCTGCAGGACAGATATGATATCTTTGGTATATACCACGCCCATGATGTTATCGATATTTTCCCGGTAAACCGGCATGCGTGAATAGCCGGTTTGAACTATCTGATCGATAATGCTCTCCATGTCGTCATCGGCATTAATGCCCTCCATTTCCGTACGCGGTACCATAACCTCACGGATCTGGGTCTCGCTCAGCTTGATGACACCGTGGATCATCTGATGCTCCTGATCCTCGATCACGCCTTCATCCGCCCCCATCCGGATTACGGCGTGGATTTCCTCTTCGGTTATCATGGGGACGGAACTTCCCGGTGTTACTCCCAAAGGACGAAGAAAAAAATTGGCGATTTTGATTAAGCAGCGGCTGACAGGATGCAGGAACTTTCCCAGCTGTACCAGGGGCCGAATAATTGCCAGCGCTATGGGTTCGGATTTATGGATCGCCAGAATTTTCGGTGTAACCTCGCCGAAAAGAATAATAATCAGTGTAACCGCCGCCGCGATCAGCGTTCCGGTCTGGCCCCGATTCAACTGGAAAAGTTCCGCGATATGAATCGCCAGAAAAGCCGCTACCGTGGTGGCGCTGATATTTATGGCATTATTCAGTATTAAAATAGTGGTTAAGATACGATTGGGATCCTTTTTCCACACTTCCAAGGCCCGGCCCCGGCGGCCGCCCTTCTCAATGGCATGAGCCAGACGCAGCCGTCCCAGGCCCATGAGCGCCGTTTCGCTGGCGGAAAAAACTCCTGAAAGTAAAAACAGCAAGCCGAGCGCGATTAAATCAACTGTACAAAGAAAATCCATTTATTCCTCACTTCTCCCGGCAGAGCTTTAATAAAACGCCGTGGAGAGATTGCATTCTAAGTTTATCCACCCGCCCGGCATGATTATAACCCAGAAGATGTAAAATCCCATGAATTAAAATCAGCTTCATTTCCTCCTGCCAGACCACCTTCCGGGCCCGGGCCTGACGCTGGATGGCCGGCATGGATATAACGATATCCCCCAGTATTTCGGGATGCGGCGGAAGGGGATCCGCGATCCGTTGATGCTCCCGCATATTGAAAGTAAGAATATCTGTTGGTTTATTCACACCCCGGTAGTTCTGGTTAATGGCCTGAATGCCCTGATCATCCGTAAGCAGAATGGAGAGCTCGGGTGCCGCCAGGCGTAAGTTTCGCAAAATACCACTGGCCATACGGCGAAGGGAGGTTAAATTTACCTTTATTTCATTCTGCCGGTTAGAAATCTCCACGAACATTTATCTTTACCCCTTTTCTTTGCTCTCCCGGCGAAGCGCAGCAAAAAAAGACATATCTGGAACCTGATATTTTTTGCAGATAAATGGAAGATATATAAAATAAATATTGATTTTTACATATTGCCGGCGGGAAATAATATTGGATCAGGCTTGCATCAAACCCAAGCGCATTGGGCCACGCTCCGACTGGTTTACCAAGCTTTCCTTTATTCAAAAGAAGTTATCGCCTCATTAAAATACTCCGTCCTGAAGAGCGGAGAATTTTGATCCGAAATAATGTAGCAAAGCATTATTTCTTTCTCGCTTCATCTCCGCCCTGAAAGGCCGGGAATTCGCGGTTAATGTATTAAATACTCGGCAATTCAACCGGAAAAGAAAAAAGGGGCCTTTCCAGCCCCTTTTTTCATCGAAAATATTGCTCTTAGTACTCTATTGGCAAACGCATACGCGGCTGGGTATGTGGTACATACCGCGGCGTGCGTTTGGCGTTTTCGATAGCCATCTCGACCTCTTCGGCCGAAAATTCGCGTGAAATGGCCAAATCCTGACCGATCTCAATAATATCCGGATCTTCGATCTGGTCACGGTTAGCCTTAAAAACCAGCGGCCACTGGAAGTTATCCCCGTAAATATCCGCCATCCCGGAAATATCCCAGAGCGTATCCCCCTGCAGGACTGAGTAACGCTGCATTTCAGACTCAGGTGTTTCCTCGGGCATTGGTTCCGGTTCTGCCATCATCGGAGTAGGTTCCGGTTGTACCTCGGTTTTACCTCCGCATCCGGCCATCCCTATCAATGCGCTTACCAGAAATACTGCCACTGAAAGTTTTACTATCCCGTCAAACTTCATACTTTGTCACCTCCTTCCGAATTAGGGTGGTTTTAAACTTTGGGAACCACCCGCCGGCAGAACCCCAACCTTGTCAGAACGTAATTCTCATTAGCCGACAATTATTAATTTGGTTCCCTTTTCCTGCTTTGCAAATCTTTTTCAACAATTAGCCCTACCATAATTGCATTCAAACCATAAAATAACTTTCATGATATGTTAAGTTATCATGTAATAATAAATTTTGTCAAGCTTTTGTTCAGCGTACTTTGCTTTTTTACGTCCGGGATTGCGTAACTTTCAAATCCAGTTCTTTTAATTGTTCCGGACCGATTGGTCCTGGAGCGCCGGTTAAAAGATCCTGGGCTCTCTGCGTCTTGGGAAAAGCCATCACGTCCCGAATGGTCTTTTCTCCCCGAAGAAGCATTACCAGACGGTCAAGTCCGATCGCGATTCCGCCGTGCGGCGGCGCGCCCAGAGACAAGGCCTCGATCAGAAATCCAAATTTCAACCGAGCCTCTTCTTCCGAAATACCGATAAGCTCGAAAATCCGGGATTGCAGTCCGGGTTGATGGATTCTGATGCTGCCCGAAGCGATCTCCACGCCATTTAAGACCAGATCATAACTTAAGGAACGCACCCGGCCGGGATCTGTATCTAATCCAGGGATATCCTCCGGATACGGGGCGGTGAAAGGGTGGTGTTCGGAATCCCAGCGCCCCTGTTCTTCATTGCGCTTGAAAAGCGGAAAATCCACTACCCAGGATAAATGCCAGGAATTTTTCGGAATTAAGTCCAACTTCCCTGCCAGCTGGGAGCGTAATCGGGCCAATACATCATTCGCCAGTCTCGGTTTATCCGCAATAAATATTAATAAATCTCCCGGCTTGCCGGCCAGCCGCTCCTGGATACGGGCCAGTAAGTCAGGAGTAAAATATTTAGCCAGGTTGGACTCTAACCCTTGGCTGGTAACTTTGAACCAGGCCATGCCTTTAGCTCCGAATTTCTGGGAACTGGCAATCAAGGCGTCGATTTCCATGCGGGAAAAAGACGCGCCTCCCGGCACAGCCAGACCTTTAACCACCCCTCCGCTGCTCACCGCTTCTGAAAACACCTTGAATTCCGCCTGCTCAGCCAAATCCGAAATGTTTTTCAATTCCAGGGCAAAACGCTGATCAGGCTTATCCGTACCAAAACGCTCTAAGGCCTCGGAATAGGAAATACGCGGCAAGGGCAGCAGCTCTGGTTCCTGAATCCCGGCTGCCTGGAAAATCGCGGCCATCAGCCCTTCAGTAATATTTAAGATATCATCTAAATCCACAAAGGACATTTCCAGATCAATCTGAGTAAATTCCGGCTGCCGGTCCGCGCGCAGATCTTCGTCCCGAAAACAACGCGCTATCTGGTAATAGCGGTCGCACCCGGCTACCATTAGGATTTGCTTCAACATTTGAGGTGACTGGGGCAGGGCAAAACACTGGCCCGGATAGATACGCGAGGGCACGATATAATCCCTGGCTCCTTCCGGAGTGCTTTTTAACAAGTGAGGAGTTTCCACTTCCAGCAATCCTTTTTCATCCAGGAAATCACGCGTAGCCTTGGTAACCGCGTGACGAAAACGAAGATTGGACTGCATGCGCAGGCTCCTTAAATCCAGGTACCGGTAGCGCAGCCGCAAATCCTCGGAAATCCCCAGATTCTCTCCCACCTGAAAAGGCGGGGTACGGGATGGGTTCAACACTTGAATTTCGCTGACCCGCACCTCTATTTCGCCCGTGCCTATTTTTGGATTTATGGTTTCCCGGGACCGGGGCACTACTTTTCCCTTGGCGGCCATCACAAACTCGCCCCGCAGTGTTGACGCTTCGGTATGCGCATCCTCTGACAGGACCGGATCAAAAACCAGCTGGGTAATTCCTTCCCGGTCGCGTAAATCAATAAAAACCAGACCGCCATGATCACGGTTGGACTCCACCCAGCCCGCCAGCGCAACCTCTTCACCGGTATTGGCAGCGCGCAGAGCGCCACAGTTATGCGTTCTTTTAAATTTCATACCGAATTCCATTCACTGCTCTCCCTTAAAATATAAATCATCCGGAACCTGAATATTTCCTGTTGCAGAATGTCTTTTTTAGCACGCTCCCCGCATTTTGTCATTCTGAGCCGAAGGTGAAGAATCTCCAGGACACCTGATAATTCAGGCGTTTTCGTGGAGATTCCTCACTACGTTCGGAATGACAAATTAAAAAAAACACCCTTTCCGCGACAGAAACCAACTATAGACAACTTCTCCCTGATTTACAAGCCCAATATTCGTCCTACTTTCCAATCATCCGTCTGAACGCTTCTTCGCCCAGCACCTCAACGCCTAATTTCCTCGCCTTGTCCAGCTTGGAACCCGGCGCCGATCCTGCTACCACATAGTCCGTCTTGGCGGATATTGAACCCGAGGTCCGTCCGCCCAGAGCTTTTACGCGGGCTTCGGCCTGGTTGCGGGTAAAGCCTTCCAATTCCCCGGTGAATACAAAAATCCGGCCGGAAAACTTTCCCCTCTCCTGAACTTCTTCGGGCAGCCGTCTAACATTCACCCCACTTTGGTAAAGTTTGTGCAGAATGGCCCGGGTCTCCTCCGACTGGAAAAACCCGCTTAGGCTCGCCGCTGCTTTGGGTCCGATCTCGGGCAGGATTTGAAGTTCCTCATCTGAAGCTAAAACCAGGGCCGTGAGTTCAGGAAAAGTCGCAGCCAGAATTTCCGCGGCCCGCTCACCCACCAAGGGAATCCCCAGGGCGAATATCAACCGGCCTAAGGGCCTCTGCTTCGAAGCTTCAATCCCCTGGAGCAAATTCTCCGCGGATTTCATTGCCATACGCTCCAGGGACAACAAACTCTCAAGCCTCAGGCGGTAGAGGTCTCCATAATCCTTGACTAAACCTTTCTCTACCAACTGATCTACCAGCGCCTCGCCCAATCCTTCTATATTTATAGCTGTACGTTGCGCAAAATGGAGCACCCGCCCCTTGACCTGAGCCGCGCACCCGGGATTCACGCAACGCCAGGCTACCTCATCTGTCAATTTAATTACCCGGCTGTGACAAACTGGACACTTCCCGGGCATCTGAAACTTTCTTTCCGACCCGGAACGTTCGGCCAAAACCGGCCCCACTACCTGGGGAATCACTTCGCCGGCCTTCTCGATTATCACGTAATCGCCTTCCCGGATATCTTTGCGGCCGATATCTTCCTCATTATGCAGACTGGCGCGCGCGATAATCGAACCTGCCAGCTCAACCGGTTCTAAATGCGCCACCGGCGTAAGCACTCCGGTTCGTCCCACCTGGACCTTGATTTCCTCCAGCCGGGTCCGGGCCTGGGCGGCGGAATATTTAAAAGCTATGGCCCAACGCGGGCTTTTAGAAGTGCTCCCCAGGCGGAGCTGCTGATCCACGCTTTCCACTTTTATTACCAGCCCGTCGATCTCGTAAGGGAGATCATGACGGCGCTCCTGCCACTTCCGTGAAAAGTCCCTAACGTCCTTTAACTCCCGGCAGTAAGCGTGGTGGGGATTGACCGGCAATCCCCAGGCTAAGAGCGCTGCCAGCAGGGCGGACTGGGTCTTTAAATTCCCAGCCGTACTCTTATCTGCGGCATAAAGGAAAATTGCCAGCGGACGTTGAGCAGTCAAGCGCGGATCCAGTAATTTAAGCGAACCGGCCGCTGCATTGCGCGGATTGGCAAAAACCTTCTCGCCGGCCTCCGCTCTTTTTTCATTCAAAGCCAGGAAGGCCTTTCGCGGCAGAAAAATCTCTCCCCGGATTACCATCTCCGTTTCCGGCGCCGAGGAATCCAGTTCCCGGGGAAGACTGCGCAGAGTCATGAGATTGGCAGTCACGTCATCTCCGGCATCTCCATCCCCCCGCGTCGCCCCTTGAACAAACCGCCGGCCACCATATCTCAGGACCACAGCTACGCCGTCGATCTTCAGTTCTACCGAGTAGCTTACCTCCTCATTCGGCAAAGCCCGGCGGACGCGTTCATCCCATTCCGCCAATTCTTTCTCCGAATAGGTGTTTTCCAGGGAGAGCATAGGTTCAGCGTGCCGGACGGATTTGAAGCCGGGTATGGGCTCACCGCCCACCCGCTGGGTCGGCGAGTCCGGGTTCTCAAGTTGGGGATACTCGGCTTCCAGCTCCTGCAATCTCCGAAAAAGCCGGTCATACTCCACATCGGAAATTTCCGGTTCAGCCAGCACATAATAAAGCCGGTTGTGCCGGTTAAGCGTCCGGCGAAGCTCATCTGCCTCCTTTATGATTTTAGAGGAACATGGTTTGGGCGGCATTACAACTCCGGTTTTTATTATTTCAAATTAACTAGTATCTGTTGCGGAAAGCCAAGTTAGGCTCGTCACCCCGGCGGAAGCCGGGGTCTAGCAGCCTGTCGGACTTTAGTCATTCTCCCCCTTTTGTAAAGGGGGCCGGGGGGATTTAATCAATAAAACGCC
>CBDUZI010000073.1:0-16434 GCA_965371665.1 uncultured bacterium | reverse complement strand
CCCCCTGCCCCCTTTACAAAAGGGGGAGAATGACTAAAGTCCGACAGACTCCTAGGAAGTATTTTTTCTTGTATTACAATGCTCTCCTGGATTCCGGCTAAAATCATGCCGGAATGACGAAACCCTAAAGAATTAAAACCGGTTTTCCGGAATAAGAACTAACCACAGAGGTTTGATTCCGCTATTTAATTCCCGGATAAAAATCCCCTAAATTCTCTTGCCTTACTGAATATTATCAGACCCAAGTTACTTTATTTTATTTGACCTTATTATACAAGTAAATTATAATAACAAAAAATTTTAGAAAGTTTAGTTTGCCGGCATGGGTATCATTATTAAAGGGGGATATAATTAGAGGCAGATTGTAGGTGAATTGTAACCACGAGTGCAACATACCGGCATGAATGCCTTGCATCATGTTACACCGATTAAAAATCTCTACCTGACCGGGCAATGGGCTGAACCCGGCGAGGCTATCAAATGCTGTGTTTTATCCGGCCTGCAGGTTTCCAAGATGATACTGGACAGAGAAGGCTCAAAAAATTCCATAGACGAAATTATTTAAGGAGGATGGATATGGCTGCTACCGCATTGAAAATTGATACCCAGAAATTGGATTCCATATACAGCAGCGCCCAAAATTTGTTTGGCCCCTGCACCGACGTCAACCGTGAGGTTTCCTATCTGAAAGACATCATCGAGGCCATCCAGGAATACAAAAAAAACCATGAGTGCACGGTGCAAATCAATTTAGCCAATGTCCGAAAGCAGGAAAAATTCAGCCAGCTGGAGCTTTCCCAGATCGCCTCCCTGGCCCGGGAACTCAGCCTGGCCTGCAAGGATCTCCCCATGGAGGCCTATAACCATTCGGTGATCAATATCCTGAACCAGGCTATCCAATTCAGGATTATGCCCCGGTCATGAAATTTCCGGACTTTCTTTTTAAGCTCCGGGAGCCGGATAATGACTCCCCAGCCTTAAAAGCCGATCTGTCCAAGCTCACCGAATTTCTGAACGTCCTGCCCAATGAAAATTCCAACCTGGAATTATTGCCCGGCAACCTTGATTCCCCGGAAGGCCGCAACTGCCTGGAAGCATTAACCACGGTTAAAGACTATTATCGCTCGCTGGCCGGGAAAGAAAATGCCTACCGGTTAAGCGTAGTGCAGCGGATTAATTATCTCCTGGAGGTTTTGTCCCAGGTCTTAAAAGGCGATTTAAAATTCCGGGTGGAGAATATCCAGGCCGACGAGCTGGGAATATTGGAAGTAGGGTTAAACGGGCTGCTGGATAACCTGGAAAATAAAATCACCGCTATAACCGCTATTAATAAAGTCCTGGAATCCCAGTCTTCCGCCATCAGCAATTCTTCCGCGCTGATTCAAAAGATCATCGCCTCCATACAGAGTATCGCAATGCATGCGGAAGATGCCAGCCCGCTGGTAAATCAATTACTTGCTCTTACCAAAACCGGCGGTGAAAACATCGGCCATTCGGTTAAGGAAATCAACAGCGTAAAGGATTCTGCCAGTTCCATTCTTAAAATGGTCAGTATCATAACCTCGATCACCGAGCAGACCAGCCTGTTGGCTCTGAACGCCGCCATCGAAGCCGCCCACGCCGGCGAACAGGGAAAAGGCTTCGCAGTAGTGGCTGATGAAATCCGGAATTTATCCCAGAAAACCGAGGAAAACGCGCAGAACATCACCCAAGCCATACAAGCCATTGTAAATAAAATTTATCTGGCTTCAGAGATCAGTCAAACGTCAGGTGAGAGTTTTTCCGAAATGGAGCAAGGTATCTCGAAAATCACGAACAGTATAAAAGAAACCATGCATAATATGAATGAATTATCCACCCTGTCTAAAAATGTTTCGCAAGAGGTCTTTCATGTAATGGAACAATTAATGGCTTTGATTCAACAATCGAAAACCTCCGCCAAACTCCTCGAGGAAGCATCATCCTGAGTTGATCGGACTTCCCTGTCCGCCCCACGAAAACCACAATGTATTATTCAGTATTCATTCAATCGTAGGGGCCGGCTTCTTTATCCTGAGCTTGCCGAAGGACACGCCGGCCCACGGATTCAAAACACGCACATTCATCAACGGGCGGACATGGAAGTCCGCCCCTACGGTTGGCTGGGCGGGCACGGAGGCCCGCCCCCTACAGAAAACACAATGCATTCATTATTCATTCAATCGTAGGGGCCGGCTTCCATGCCGGCCCTCCGATTCAAGCGCACGCACAATCAACAACGGGCGGACATGGAAGTCCGCCCCTACGAAAAACACAACATTTTTACAAAGCATGACTATTTTTTTCCAGAATGTGCAATGGAATGGCTGCAAACTGCTTTTCCCTTTTGCATCTCCAGGTGGACGCGCAGGATTTCAGCCACACTCTTAGCACTAGCAATGCATCCCCGCGCGTGGTGAGGAGGGTCGCCGTCAAACATCTCGGAAATGCTGCCTAAACCGTGTTCTTGTAAATGATTGGCAAAAGGCTTGAGCATCCGATTTATTTCTTCTTTGACGGCTTTGGTCTCACCATAGATTTTCCGCAGGGCGTCGGCATAAGGTCCGATGAGCCAGGGCCATACCGCGCCCTGGTGGGTGGCCCCTTCCCGGTTGAGAATATCGCCCTCATAGGTCCCGTGATAATTCTCGTCCGTCTGGTTCAAGCTCCGGAAACCGAAGGTGGTATAGAGTTCCCGCCGCATGGCCCGAAGCGTTTTTTCCGCCTGATCTTTCGTGAGCAGAGAATAAGGCAGGGAAAGCACTAATAATTGGTTCGGCCGCACTGTAGCATCCTGGAAATTATCTTCCACCCGATCGAAGAGACAGCTTGCTTTTTTATTCCAGAACAGACTTTTAAACGCCTTGGCGGTTTTGTCGGCCAAATGTCCATAGCGTTGACTATCCGCCGGCTGCTTGAAATCAGCGGCCAAATCGCGCATTAGACAGAGCGCATTATACCAGAGAGCATTAACCTCCACCGGCTTGCCGGAACGAGGAGTAACCACCCAGTCCCCGACTTGGGAGTCCATCCAGGTAAACTGCGCTCCTTCCTCCGGAATGTTGATCAGGCCGTCATCTTCGGAACGGATATTAAGACGGGTGCCTTTTAAATACCATGATATGATTTCTTCCATGGTCGCCCACAGCCGCTCGCGGATAAACTGACTGTCTCCCGTAGCCCGGCGATAATGATAAACTGCGACAAAAAACCAAAGCGCCGCGTCAACGGAATTATATATCGGCTGAGAATGATCTTCATTAAAATGGTTGGGCAGCATTCCCTCGCTGCAATATCCGGCCAGGGTCTGCAAGATGGTTCTGGCTTCGGAAGTGCGTTTCGTCGCCAGCGTTAAACCCTGAAAGGCGATCATGGCTTCCCGCCCGCAATCCCCCATCCAGGGATATCCGGCAATGATGCTTAGACCATCTCCCCGCCGGACCACAAACTGATCCGCCGCCAAACTTAAGGTTCGGCCGAAATCATCGCCCGGCGCCGCCAGATTAACCAAGTTTCGGCGCCGGATAATTTCAGCCTGGGCCGCGGCCGCGGGATCAGGATGGGTTAAGGTCTCGGGTGTGGCGGCCAGAAAACCAGGCGCGACGTCTGAGAGTTTAAAGCTGAGAATCCCGGGAGAAAATAAATCTTCCCTGCTTTCCAGGCCCCGGGCATGCTCTTCCCGATAAAAAACTTTCTGATACCGGTTAGCCGAATGTTCATACGCCAAAGCATTGTGGTAGATGTTTAGGAAGGGTATATTTTCATCGGGCATCAACTGAATAACATGTTCCTGCAGCTCATGATGCGTATTAACGAAATGCAGTTCCTGCCGGCGCAGATGATGCCCGCGAAAACTAACCAGCGGGCGAACGGTCAAGATTATCTCTTCTTCCGGCGGTGTAAGCAGGCGGTAAACGATCCAGGTTAAATTATGCCCATATGACATGAAAATTGTTTTTTCCAGGAGTTGATCATCCAGACGGAAAGTAAAGATCGGAAAAGGTTCCAGACGAAAGGATTGGATATTCAGGTAGCCTTTCGGCGTAATAACATCCGAATACTGATGGGTCGAGAGATGGTATTTACGCCCACGGTAGGTGACGGTTTCTTCGAGTTGAGAGAGCATAACCACCCGGTTTAACGGCACATTCAGCGCGGCCGTCAGAAGGGAATGGTATCCGCGTGTGGGCATTCCGGACACGGTTCCACAAGCATAACCGCCGATTCCATTAGTCTCCACCCACTCCTTACGGGACGAATTCTCAAGGTTAATGCAAATATCGCGTCCCAGGCTGATCATGGCTCAGCCTTTCCCGGATGCTGGGACGCGTATAATCCTCCGGTTGACCTTTCCCGGTTGCCGCACCGCGGTTAAGGCGATTGTCAGCACCGTCCCGCTCAACATGATCAGCACTACCGGCTGCACCAGGGAACGTTCCCATCCCAAGGCCAGTAGCCCGCTGTGGAGGCCAAAAAAAATGACCATAGCGCGAGTCATACTCGCTGCCAGAAAAGCGGAAGTATGCTCGACTGATAAAAGCAATAGCCGGGCCAGCCAGTTGGCAACTACCAGCGCGACCGCCATGATTAACAGCGCATGGAAGGCTTTGGGAAGCATTTCAAAGTACGCACCTCCCAGCCGGGAAAACCAGGCCAGGTCCGTACGCTCCAGGGCTTTCATAAAGAAGGTCAACATCAGAAACCAAAATAAAACCGTCCCGGCGGCGTGCGAAGGAGAAACATCCGCCCGGATTTTATTCATCAACCGGGTCATTCCGATCCAGGCGCAAAAACGGTCCCACTGCAGGACGCGCAACAGCGCTATTCCGGCGTATTTTGCGATTTCGGAAACAATCAACCCTACGATTAGAATGGCCAGGGCAAAAAGCACGGAACGGACATGTTCAATAAACACTCCGGAAAGTTGCCCGATCTGATTCATTATCATCATTTGAGTGGAATAGGGATCCATAGATCATCCTCCTTGAAATATATATAGCCGGTTCCTATTGCGGAAAGCTTTTCTTATTACTGGAGTCATTTCATTCCCGCATGCCTTTAGCGGGAATCCAGCGGCTTTGATTTGTACTATCTAGGAGCCTGAGCATTTAGTCGGTTTTTTAGGTTGTCATTCCCGAATGCTCGTATCGGGAATCCAGAAAAGCATTATTTTATAAGCATTGAAAAATCCTGGATTCCGGCTTTAAGCATGCCGGAATGACAAAACACACTAAATGCTCAAGCTCCTAGTTACCTGCTGCCCAGCACAAAACCACCGCACCTAAAATCAGCCGGTAGATAATAAACACATATAATGTCCGGCTCCGCAAATAGGCCAGCAGAAATTTTATGGCGGCATAGCCCGCCAACGCGGCGGCCAGCATCCCGGCTAGCAACGTAATCGCCGATTGATCAAGGCCCAAGCCTGCCACTTTTTTCAACTCAAACACCGCAGCCCCTAAAATCACGGGTATACCCAATAAAAAACTGAAACGCGCAGCTTCCTCGCGTTTAAAGCGCAAGGCTAGTCCGGCCGCTATCGTAATCCCGGAACGGGAAACCCCGGGCATGAGGGCCAGGGCCTGGGCGATACCAATAAACAGGGCCTCCCCCAGTTTCATGGTAATAATTTCCCGGCGCTTGAGCGCCCAACGTTCGGCTATCCCCATGATCAGGCCAACAACTATCAAGCATCCCGCTATAAGCGCCGACGAACGAAACACGCCTTCTATCTTATGTTCCATGGTCAGGCCGGCGATCACGGCCGGCACGGTCCCCAACATAATAAACCAAGCCAGCCGCGCCTTAGGCTCTCCCCAGGGATCCCGCTTCAAACCCGCCCGCACTGCAGCCCGCGCCAACTCCCTTAACTCGCCTCGAAAATAAGCCCCTACTGCCAGCAAGGTTCCCAGGTGAAGGGCAACATTAAAGGTCAGGGAATTCAGCAGGGGCGCTTTCCACCCCAGCATTTTTGGAATCAGTATTAGGTGAGCCGAACTACTGATGGGTAGAAATTCCGTCAGCCCTTGTACTATGCCAAGAAATAATGCCTCCCATATAAACATGCGCACACTATATCATAAGCCGGACGAATCGGAACAAAAAAATTGTTTTTCACGGGCGTTGGGAAAATCCAGGACTCTACCGATGCCCGCGTTAGCCGCCGGCCGGATGGCGCTTCTGCTTGCTCATATCATGCCTTCTAAGTTCCCGCAGAAAAATCTCTACCAATGCGGGATCAAACTGCCGGCCCGAAAAGAGTTTCAATTGATTAATGGCCTCCTCCTGGGATAACGCTTTGCGATAGGGACGGTCCGAAGTCATGGCATCAAAGGAATCCGCGATTTGGAGAATACGGGCGAATAAGGGGATTTGATCGCCCTTTAATTTATCGGGATATCCCCCTCCGTCAAAATGCTCGTGGTGGTGACGAACGATTACAGAAACCTCGGACAGACTGCACACCGCAGCTAATATTTCCGCCCCCACGACGGGATGCAGTTTAATCGCCGTCCATTCTTCCGGGGTCAAAGGCGAGGTTTTCCTTAAAATGCTGTCTTCCACCCCGATCTTACCCACATCATGCAGCAGGCAGGCTTTATGCAGCAACTCAATATCTTTTTTCGGTAAATTTAATTGCCGGGCTATGGCTAAAGCATATGAAACTACGGATTCGGAATGACTGTGGGTGTACCGGTCCTTAATTTCAATCGCCGTAGCCAGTGATTTAATGATATCCATGAAAGCAGCTTCCAAATCTTCAAAGAGATTGGCATCATCTATGGCAATGGCGGCATGCGCCGCTATCCCCCGTATAAACATCTCGGCCTTGGTATCAAAAGGCTCTTCGCCCTGGTACCCCCCGGACACCAAAACTCCCAAGAGTTGCTGTTTAATTACCAGGGGAACAACTTGTAAATCTTTCACCTCTAAAACACTGGATAATTTCTCCACGGGAAAACGGCCGGGCGCTTCCAAAGCGTAAATTACTTCACGCTGCCTGATTTCGGTCTCGCTAAAACTCAGATCCTCCCGCCGCAGAATCAGGGTTTCAAACAAGGGACTGCGGTGGGGAGGCAAACCTACCGCTTTGGCCGGCAGAAATAACTTTTTTTTCCGGTCCCAGAGAAAAATAAGACTGATTTTAAAATTAAGCACCTTGGTAATAATTAAGGCAATTCGGTTCAAAACTTCGGAGAGAGATGCCAATGAACCGACATCTTCTGCTACTTGCAGGAGAGTCTTGGCAATTTGTGCCTCTTCCCGTAATTCAGTGTACAAATTGGCATTACGGATAGCTATCGTGGCCTGCTGTCCAAAAATATGGGCGTTTTCTATTTCCTCTGGGGTGAAGTGGCGGATTTTATCACGGCTATAGATGTTGATAGCGCCTTGAATCTCACCCCCGTAACGCATAACCAGGGAAAGAACACTCACTAAATTTTCCCGGCGAATTAATTCCAGATCACCGTAGGGTGTCTTCCGCAGATCTTCCGTATACACGAATTCATGATCGCTTTGCAGAATAGCGTCTATCCGCTTCCGGGGGATACATTGTTTTTTAATATAATCCGATTTGAAACCATAACCGGATTTAAAAATCAGATTTTTTCTGGAGTTATCCCAAAACATACAAGTTACGGCATCCGCCGCGAAAAATTCAGCGGATAATACAGCTAAGGCTTCCAAGACGGGGTCCAGCGAAAGCTCGGTTGCTATTTTAAGCGAGGTTTTACGGAGAACCTCTAATTGATGCCGGTACTTTTTATTATCCCGTTTTAATTGGCTTACAGTGTCAGGCTTCCGGGATTTACGTGGAAACAGGATTTTTTTACGGCGCGGCGCTGAAGCACGAGTACTTTTGGTTGAAGCCGGAGCGTGCAATTTCCTGCTCTTTTGCGGCGCGCGAGGTTTTGTCATGGTATTATCCCTTTTTTTGAGAGTACTGTTTTTAAGTGTACTGGATGATTTTTTTCGATGCATATCGTTATATTACCTATGAACTGATTATTTTTTAATAACCTCAAAATCTAGGATACTCAGCATGATAATACTATTTTAGTATCATAAAATAAAAGAAAAACTTGAAATATCCTGCATTTCCCAGGAGATATTTCATTATCTACTTTGTAATGCTATTTGTCAATTATATTTTTTAAATATTTTTTAATTTTCAATGTATGAATTAAATAATAAAAATTGTGAAGCGGCTAACATATTAAATAAACTTTTTTGTATCTAAGGCTTTACAGATTATTGACTATCATGGCAAAATATAGTTGTGGAACATTTATGTATATACCGCCTTTCCGCTTTCGCGAAAAGGTCCCCGGCTTGAAAGCCGGGGATGAAGCGGCTAACGTATTAAGGAGGATTAAAATATGAAAAAGACTGCTTCTCAATCCAAGGCAAAACATAAGCTTAAATCACGTCCTGCCAAAAAATCCAAAGGGATTAGTTCCTTCTCGGCCCGGGATCGAATTATCCGGCTGATCAATTCTTCCCTGGATATAGAAAAAGTCCTTCATCTTTCCATGCTGCTGATGGAAAAAACCCTGAACGCGACGGCGTCTTCCATCCTCCTGCATGATCCGGAAAAAAATGAATTAAAATTCTATCTGGCCACCGGCGCCAAGAAAGACGCGCTTAAAGTAATCCGCATGCCGGCCGACCAGGGCGTAGCCGGCCGTTCCCTGCAAACCGGCAGAACCCTGCTGATTCCGGAAGCTTCCAAGAGCCCTTTCTTCTATAAGCAGGTTGATGAAAAAACCAAGTTTGTGACAAAAAATCTTATTGCCACTCCCATTCCCATCAGGGGAAGACGCATCGGCGTACTGGAAGTTCTGAATAAGGCCCACGGCACTTTTACTCACCAGGACATGCTGAAATTAAAAACCATGGCTGCGGAAATCTCCGTAGCCATTGATAACGCCCGCCTTTACGATGAAGTCAAACGCGCTTACATTAACAGTATGCTGAATATGGCCAAAGCCGAAAAATACCGGGATCATGATACCGGCCTGCATATCGAACGCTGCGGCGAATATGCCGTACGGCTTGCTCCTGAACTTGGATTCACCCCGCGTGAACTTGAAAACCTGCGGGTCTCCATGATGATGCATGATATCGGTAAAGTAGCCATACCCGACGCGATTTTACTGAAACCGGGAAGATTGGATCCCGAAGAAATGAGTCTTATGCAAACTCACACCGTAAAGGGGGAGGAAATCCTGGGTCGCGCCCCCCATCTGCAACGGGCGGTCGAAATTGCTACCAGCCATCACGAAAAATGGAATGGTAGCGGCTATCCCCGGGGACTTAAAACCCAAGCTATTCCGTTGACCGGCCGGTTGGCCGCCATCATTGATGTTTTCGACGCCCTTAGTTCCAAGCGCCCCTACAAGGACCCCTTTCCGCCGGAACAGGTATTTGACATGTTAAAAAAAGACCGGGGCACTCATTTTGATCCGGAAATCTCGGATCTTTTTCTCAGCCGCTTTACGGAAATGCGCGAGGTATACCAGAGCATGTCGTAAAATGTTTTTATTTCAAACGCAAGACCGTAGGGCACCCTTTACGGGTGCCCGCTATTAAGGCCCTAAATTAAAGGGGGTGTCGAATAAGCTTGTCAGGAATCAATGTTTTGCTTTATTTTGGTATCGGTGGAGTTGCTTTATGGTTCGGCGGAGAAGCCATGGTCCGGGGTTCGGTTTCCCTGGCTCTGCGTCATGGTGTTTCGCAAATCGTAGTCGGCCTGACCATCGTGGGCTTTGCGACTTCAGCTCCGGAATTTTTCGTTTCTCTCCTGGCAGCGCTTCAGAACAATCCTGAGATCTCTCTGGGAAATGTTATCGGTTCCAATATTGCCAACCTGGGCCTGGTTCTGGGAGGCGCGGCTTTAATTTTTCCTTTGACGGTGCATAAATCCGTTATTCGGCAAGAGGTCCTGTTTTTAATTGCCGCTGTCGGATTAACCTGGCTCCTGGCAGCCAATAATTCCATCTCTCGCTGGGAAGGACTTTTACTGCTCGCTGGTTTACTGGCATTTATAACCTATTGCCTATCCCGAGCCCGAAATCCCCGCCCCACGGATAAACTTTCCACCCCGGATTTAAACACCGGCCTTTTGAAATATCCGTGGCTGGATTTGCTGTATCTTATTTTAGGTCTGACCGGTTTAATGCTGGGCGCCAAATTATTCGTCCTGGGCGCTGTCGGCACGGCCCGGTTGTTGGGCGTTTCGGAATTCCTGATCGGACTTTCCCTGGTAGCCTTGGGAACCTCCTTACCGGAAGCCGCGGCCGTCATCATCTCGGTGCTCCGCCATAAATCCGATTTGGCCCTGGGTACGGTTATCGGCTCTAATCTCTTTAACCTTTTAATGATTCTCGGCACGGTGGCCTGCTGTGGACCGATTCCCACCTCCCCGGCATCCGTTAAATTTGATTTCCCGGTCGTGGTGGGTTTAAGTCTCCTGCTCGTGCCCCTGGCCCGTTCCCAAAATAAAATTTCCCGCCTGGAAGGCGGAATTTTGCTCCTGCTCTACGGGGGGTATATTGCTATCATTACTATCAGGGGATAATCTTTATTGGCAATGTCAAACTGGTTAAGGGGCATTATTATTTTCTTAATTTCATAATCACCACTTTGCGTATCCCCAAATCCCGCCTACCGGAAGGATTGTCTATTTGCATGCGATATAAATAAATTCCCGGCGCAACATCCCGGATATCCCAGGCTGTCCGGTGATATCCGCTTCCGGTATGTGAGTTTGTCAGGATTTTGACTTTTTCACCCAAAACATTGAAGACTTTGATGCGCACCTGCGCGGAATGTTCAACATAGTAATAGAACCACAAAACATCGCCTTTAGCCGGCGAAGGATACGTTATAACATCAGCCGGGCCAATCACGTAAGGTGTTATCGTTACCGTAGAAGTTGGTATCCTTGTAGGTGTACTGGTTATGGTTGAGGTAACGGTATAGGTTAGAGTATATGTCGGCGTTATCGTCGGCGTTATCGTCGGCGTTGCCGTCGGCGTTACCGTCGGCGTTATCGTCGGCGTTGCCGTTGAGGTGGCGGTTGATGTGGCCGTGCTCGTCGGCGTTTGACCTAAAGCTATTGTAGTTTGAATAAGCAAACAAAAAATCAGCACACCTAAGCTTGTTTCTATTTTTTTCACTATCATGTTTTCACCTCTTAGTTTTACACCGGTTGCGCTGCTTTCCGCGCGCTGCGCCTTCTTCTTATCAATTTATCGATTTCCACCGCGATTATAATAATCGTTGTGCCGGCGCCTATCTCCACCCACTCGGTAAGCGTAAGTGGAACGGTTCTGAATACCCATTGCAACGCCGGGACATACAGAACCGCCAACTGGGCGAAAAATGCCGCAATCATGGAATAAAACAGGAAAGGATTGCTCAGAAGCGACATCCGGAAAATAGATTGATCCTCGGAACGGCAGTTTAAGGCCTGATAAAATTGGAAAAATACCATGGTGGTCAGCGCAATGGTCCGCGCCCGTTCGAGAGGAACGCCGGCCTCGAGCTTGATTAAAAATATTGCCACCGTCCCGATGGCCATTATTATACCCATCAAGAGTGTCCGCTGCACTAAAAGCTTCGAAAGAATGCCTTCTTTGGGATTCCGCGGTCTTCTTTCCTCCACGCCTTTCTCCCCCGGCTCAAAGGCCAGGGCCACATCCTGAAAACCATTGGTTACCAGATTAAGCCAGAGGATTTGGGCCGGGATATAGGGGATGGGATACCCCATGAAAATCGTGGTTGAAATCGCAATCAGTTCTCCCAGGCCGCAGGAGATTAGAAAGAGGGTGACTTTTTTAATATTGTCATAGACTACCCGGCCTTTTTCCACGGCCGAAAATATGCTGGCAAAGTTATCGTCAGCCAGTACCATATCCGAAGCCTCTTTGGCCACGTCGGTTCCGGTTTTTCCCATGGCGATACCGATATGCGCCGCCTTCAGGGCCGGAGCATCATTGACGCCGTCACCGGTTACAGCCATAATCTCCCCGTGCCGGATTAACTGCTGGGTTATTCTCAATTTATGCTGGGGAGAAACCCGGGCATAGACGTTTATCTCCTTAACCTTCTGGAAAAGTTTTTCATCGCTTAACGTTTCGATTTCTTGGCCGCTAAGCACCTGGGGCGCCTGGCCGCCGATACCGAGATTTTTAGCAATGGTCACGGCCGTGACCGAATAGTCTCCGGTTATCATTACTACTCTAATGCCGGCCCGCCGGCACTTGCTCACAGCGTCAATCGTTTCCGGCCGCGGGGGATCTATCATGCCCTGCAGCCCGGAAAAGATCAGATCAGTCTCAATGTCATGCGCCGAGAGCGACTCCATCTCCGGCGGTACTTCCTTGTAGGCCATGGCCAGCACTCTTAAACCCTCTTTGGCAAAATCATCGGCTATGTGCAATACATTTTTCTTTTTAAATTCCCCGGTACCCCGGCACTCCGTACATCCGGAAAGTACCTTTTCCGGAGCGCCTTTAATAAAAATTATTTTTTTCCCGCGGTGACGGTGAAGGGTAGCCATATAGCCACGCTCGGATTCAAAAGGTATTGAATCGATTTCGGGATAACGTTTCTTCTCCTCTTCGGAATCAAGCCCGGCTTTCATGGCCGAGGTAATGAGGGCTCCCTCAGTGGGATCTCCATCTACCTTATGATCATCGGCCTCTTCATATACATTTGCCTCATTACAAAGCAGTCCGATTCTCAGCCCCTGGAGAAGGCTATCGGCTTTTTTGACGGGAAGCGGCCTTTGTTCATGTAATATCTCGCCTTCGGGCGCGTAACCACTGCCGGTAAACTCATAGGTGTGCTCGCCATCATAGAGGCGTCTGACCGTCATCTCATTTTTAGTCAGGGTTCCGGTCTTGTCTGAACCGATAATGGTGGTACTTCCCAGGGTCTCGACCGCCGGCAATTTTCGGATAATGGCATTCTGCCTGGCCATTCTCGTCATGCCAATAGCCATGGCTATGGTTACGGCCACGGGAAGTCCTTCGGGAATAGCGGATATGGCGGTGGCGACCGCGGTCATAAACATTTCCGACACCTTAGTCCCCAGGATTACACCGCCTGCGAAAACCAGGCTGGAGAAGCCTAATACTATGCAAACGATTATATGGGCAAATCTCTCCAGCTTTTCCTGCAACGGGGTTTTGCCGGCCGTTACTTCCTGAACTTTTTTGGCAATCTGACCGAGAACTGAACTTGCCCCGGTCTCAACCACCACCCCCTGCGCCCTTCCCTTCACGACTATGGTTCCCATAAAAGCCATGTTTTTCTGATCCCCGGAGATCAAATTATCTTCCTTTATGGTAGCGGTGATCTTCTCGCTGGCAATTGATTCACCGGTAAGCATCGCTTCGTCAATCATTATTTCTTTGGTCTTGAAAAGCCTGAGGTCAGCCGGCACTTTGGCGCCGGCCGCCAGCAAAACAATATCGCCCGGGACAAGTTGTTCGCTGTTGATTTCCATATCCCGGCCGTCCCGGCGAACCCTGGCTTTGGGCACTACCATCTTTTTAAGCGCCCGGACGCTTTCTTCAGCCCGGTATTCCTGGACATAACCTATAATCGCATTGAGAAGTACCACCGCCATGATTACACCCGTGTCAATGTATTCCTTAAGAAAAGCGGTTACCACGGCAGCCACTAAAAGCACATAAATCAGGGGATTGGTAAACTGATGAAGCAGTATCTTGAATTTACTTATTTTTTTTTCTTCCGCGAGTTTATTCGGACCATGTTCTTTAAGCTTGGCGGTAGCCTCGGATACACTCAAGCCTTCTACCGAGGTTTTTAGCCCGGAAAATATTTCCTGGGTATCCCTCTGATACCAATTAATGGCCTGGCTGGTTTTTTTGTCCGGATGCATGACTCCCCCTGGCAATTATACGAAGAATTGGTAAAGAACGAATTAGCGTGCTATTGATTGAGCTTTATCGGCTTAATATAGTTATCCGGTTTGACAGTGATCAGGAAGCAATTCTCCAGGAGCTTGAGCAATCCTACATACGCTTCTTGCTGTCCGGGAGATATTGCCGCTTTATATCAAATTCCACTTTCTTCCGCCACAAGCGCGCGCGGATGGTTTCAGCTTGCTCCCGGCACTCCCGGGCTTTACTTTCATGTCCTAAATGGCCATACGCTTCGGCCATTCCTTCCCAGGCCGGAGCATACATCCTATCCTCGGAAAGAATACTCTCAAATTTATTCATTGCTTCCCGGGCAAAACCATTTCCCAGCAGTTCCCGGCCTTGCCGGAAATCCCCTTCAATGCTTTCTATCACATCCTCCAGGTTAAGCCGTATGGCATGCTCGAATTTAAAAGTGATGACAGAACAGGGCATCTCCCGAATAACTTTTACTGCCACTTGGCCCAGGGAAATTTTAGCCAAATTGGTTTTTCCCACTGAGCCCATAACCACCAGATCGGCGGACTTCTCCTTTATTAAGTCCAGGATGTTCAGATGCGCCTCTCCTTGCCGGATTTCCTTTTTATAAGTGACATTAGAGAAGTCCTGATCCTTTAAAAAATCTTCAAAATCTTTTTGTTGCGCCTGGCGGCAGGCCGCCTCTGACTTGGCCGGCTTGCTGATTACATTTAAGATGCTCAATTCCGCCTTGACTAAGCGCGCCAGATGGATGGCATTTTGCAAGGCCCGGCCCGCAGGATCGGAAAAATCCACCGGGCAAACAATCTTCTTGATTAAAGGCGGGCAGCCTCGTTTGACGATCCAGACCGGCTTGCCGGATCTGCGCATAACCCGCTCTGCGGTAATGCCTAAATGAAAGGAATCTGTCTCGGTTTTTTCTCGGGAACCCAGCATAATGACATTCACGTCATGTTCTTCCGCCAACTGGATGATTCGTTCAAAGGGTGCAGGACCAGCCGCAATAATAACCGTGGAACGAACCCCCACCTGCTCCAAGTCCTTTTTTAATTCATTTATGCGTTGCAGCGCCTGTTTACGCATCTGGTCTAAAGGCAAGGGTGAATGCCCGGCCGCAGAAATAACATGCAACAGAAATAATTCCGAATGAAAAACTTTAGCCATATTAACGGCCGTGCGCAGAGCATCATTGGAGGCCTGACTGCAATCCGTGGCTAACATGATTTTTTCCAATAATTTCATAGCCCCCCCTGATCTCTATGCTTATTATGTCTCTGAAAAAACCCCCGCTTTTCAAGGAAAGTATAACAAGGCCCGGAGTAGTACGTCAATGACAAGCGGTAAGCCCTCTTCGTTATTTCTAGAAGCAGCCCCTGCTCATACACTTTTGTGTTGTTTTATTCGCAGGATACGATTATTATTTTCCTTACGACTGTAATTGGCAGTTTAATTCTATGTGCTTTCGTCATTCCGGCGTGGCTTTAGCCGGAATCCAGAAAAGCATTGTTATATAAGTAAACACAATTCCTAGACCCCGGCTTTCGCCGGGGTGACGAGCTTCATTTGCTTTTCCGCAACCGAAATTAATTAAGTAATTTTCAAGGAGATTATAAACAGTGTCACACCCGACCCTATCCAGAACAAGCGGCTCTCCCGGAACAGTCCTAATCACGGGCGCTTCCAGCGGAATCGGCGCGGCTTTTGCGCGCCATTTAGGCGCCCGGGGATACCGGCTTATTCTGGTCGCCCGCCGCGAAGAACGTCTACTGGATCTCTCCCGGGAAATAAAAGATAAATATCATACTTCTTCGGAAATTCTGGTCTCTGATCTGTCCCGAACCGAGGGCCTGGCGCGGGTCGAAAAAAAGATATCCGAACTGAAAAACCTGGCCATGCTGGTTAATAATGCCGGGTTTGGAACCACGGGCAAGTTCTACCAGATCGACCTGGACAAACAAATCGAGATGATAAATCTGCATATCACTGCCAGCGTACGCCTTTGCCGCGCGGTCCTGCCGCAAATGATCGCCCACGGCCATGGCAGCATTATCAATGTCTCCTCGATTGCCGCTTACCTTCCCTCGAATGGCAACGCCAATTACTGCGCGAGCAAGGCCTATTTAAAGGTCTTTTCCGAGGCCTTGCAAACCGAATTGCAAAACACCGGCATCCGGGTCCAGGCCCTCTGTCCCGGCCTTACATATACGGAATTCCACGACACCCCGGAGTATCATGAATTCAAGCGTTCCCGTTTTCCCCGAATCTTATGGATGTCAGCTGAAGAACTGGTCTCCCGATCCCTGAAAGCTCTGAAAAAAAACCGCGTCACTTACATTCCCGGCCTGGTTAACCGTTTACTGGTTATAATAGCCTCCGGCCCGCTTCTATCCCTGATGCGGGCCTTTATGTCCCAGCGTAAAAAGCCGGCCTAGGAGTCTGTCGGACTTTAGTCATTCTCCCCCTTTTGTAAAGGGGGCAG
>CBDUZI010000072.1:0-16615 GCA_965371665.1 uncultured bacterium | reverse complement strand
ATACGTTGTTCGTCGATGGCACCAAAATCAGAGCCAATGCCGGGTGGAAAGAACACTGGACCAAAGAACGCGCCCGGAAAGCCTTGGCTAAAATTGACGAACGCATCACGGCTCTCTTAACTGAGTGCGAAACCACGGATGCTCAAGAAACCGGCAAAGAGTCTTTTATCAAAATCGCCAAAGAGCTTAAAGATCAAACCACACTCAAAAGCAAAGTGAAACAAGTTTTGGCCAGGCTCCAAACCGAGGATGATTCCCTCAATGCTACAGATCCGGACTGTAAGCCTATGCACAGCAACAAGGGAACTTTTCCCAGCTATAATGTCCAACATGTCGTGGATGCCAAACATGGCCTGATTGTCCATGCCGATGTTGTTCAAGACGCTACGGACGTACGTCAGTTTGCTCAGCAAATTGAGCAAGCCAATCAAACGCTGGAAAAACCTTGTGCCACCGCCTGTGCGGATGCGGGATATGCCAATACCGAAGAAGAAAACAAAATCGATGCTCAACACATCCAAGTCGTTGTTCCCACCAACCTTCAAGCCCGGGAGCAGGAAGAATCCCCGTTTGCTAAATCCAAATTCACTTATGATGCCGAACGCAACGAGTATTATTGTCCCGCAGGACATCCCTTAACCTATCTTGGCTATGATTCCACCAAACGCCTACATGATTATCGCATTCATACCAAAGAGACATGTTTGACATGTCCGCATTTCGGAGTCTGCACCAAGTCCCGTCACGGACGACGCATCAAACGCCTCGATCTGGAAGAAGTCAAACTCAAACTGGAAGCACAGTATGCCAGTCCTGAAGGTCAGGCCATTTACAAATTTCGCAAACAAAATGCCGAACACCCGTTTGGCCACCTGCGGCGAAACCTGGGAGTTCAATATTTTCTGTTGCGAGGTGTAGATGGAGTGAAGGCCGAGACATCCATCCTCGCAACCTGTTTCAACCTGGCGCGGATGATTACTCTCATCGGAGCGCCGGCATTGTTGAAACATCTATTGCTAACAAGTCCGGCAGGAATATGATTCCCAACACGGAAAATATTGCTGAAAATAAGGGCCGAAGGTGCCTGACAACTGCAAAAGAACATTGCGGGACCCCTCACCCTGCCCTCTCCCGCGGCTAACGCCGGGGAGAGGAATTATTAAATGACAATTCCCTCTTATTGAAACCGTTATGACACAGTCTCTCGGAGGCTGTGTCATAACGGTTTTTAGAGGCATTTGGGTTATTTTGTTATTCCGAATCCTTCGCATGTCATCCCGAGCCGCAGGCGAGGGATCTCCACGCTTACTCGAAGATGTAGTCTATTGCTACATTCTAAAGTCGGCTCAGGACAGGCTCCGTGAGGAATCTCCACGAAAACGCTTAATTTAAAAGGACGTTCGGAGATTTCTCGGCCCGTCCTGCCCTGCCCGTCCTGGATGATTTAGTCCAGGGCTTCGCCGCGAAATGATAAACTTAGTAAAATTGCTCAAAAATGGAGTTGCGCCACAGCCTCTGCAAAGGGGTAAACTCGAAAAAATGCCTTTTGTGGTTAAGTTCGACAGACTCCTGGAGGCGGTTTTGGGGGTCAAACTGGGATGATTCATCTGAAACCTGCGTTCCTATGCGCAGATTTTTCGCAAATGGTGGCTGGCAAGGGTTCCCACTCTGTGGTAATATATGCAACCAGTTTTGAATTTGAAAAAAGAGGAGATTTTATTAACGTATGACACCCAAAACAGAAACACCGGTTAAAACTAAAACGCAAGAGGAGAACAAAGCTATGTCAACCAAAGTCGAAATTTTTAGCGATAGCCCGTATGTCGTAGCGGATATGGGTCTGGCGGAGTGGGGAAGAAAAGAGATTGAGGTCGCAGAACATGAGATGCCAGGATTGGTGTCCATCCGGGAAAAACACGCGAAAACCAAACCGCTAAAAGGTGTGCGTGTGACCGGTTCTTTGCACATGACCATCCAGACGGCAGTGCTGATTGAGACCCTCAAAGCCTTGGGTGCTGAAGTCCGCTGGGCATCATGTAATATTTTTTCTACCCAGGATCACGCCGCCGCGGCAATCGCAGAGACCGGCACGCCGGTGTTTGCTTGGAAAAGCGAGAGCCTCGAAGAGTATTGGGCCTGCACCATGCAAGCGCTCACCTTTTCCGGAAATAAAGGTCCTGAACTGGTTGTGGATGACGGCGGTGATGCAACCTTGCTTATCCATAAAGGCTATGAACTGGAAAATGGTTCGGATTGGGTCAATCAGCCCTCTGCCGCACATGAGGAAGAAGCGATTAAGTCCTTGTTAAAACAGGTGCATGCCAAAGAACCCAAACATTGGCATAATGTGGTAGCGGACTGGAAAGGGGTTTCCGAAGAAACCACGACCGGAGTGCATCGTCTCTACCAGATGATGGAAGCGGGCAAGCTTTTGGTGCCGGCCATCAATGTGAATGATTCGGTTACCAAGTCCAAATTTGATAATCTATATGGCTGTCGCGAGTCTTTGGCAGATGGTATCAAGCGCGCTACCGATGTCATGGTGGCGGGCAAAGTGGTATGCGTGTGCGGCTATGGTGATGTGGGTAAGGGCAGTGCGCAATCCATGCGCGGTTTTGGGGCCCGTGTGATTGTAACCGAAATCGATCCGATCTGTGCTTTGCAAGCGGCCATGGAAGGATTTGAAGTGGCAACCGTGGAAGATACTTTAGGGGAAGCAGATATTTATGTGACCACCACCGGAAACCTTAGTGTGATCACAGCAGAACATATGTCCCAGATGAAGGATCAAGCTATTGTTTGCAACATCGGGCATTTTGATAATGAGATCCAGGTGGATGCGCTAGAGCAATGGCCGGGAATTAAAAAAACGACCATTAAACCGCAAGTGGATAAATATGTGTATGCCGATGGCCATGCCATTTTCTTGCTCGCAGAGGGCCGTTTGGTGAATCTGGGTTGCGCCACCGGTCATCCTTCTTTTGTGATGTCCAATTCGTTTTCCAATCAGACCTTGGCGCAGCTTGATCTTTGGAAAAACAAAGAAACCTATAAACCGGATGTCTATCGTCTGTCCAAAGTGTTGGATGAAGAGGTCGCGCGTTTGCATCTCGAAAAAGTTGGCGTGAAATTGAGCAAGCTGACCAAAGAACAGGCAGACTACATTGGGGTGTCGCAAGACGGACCATACAAGCCAGAACATTATAGATACTAAACGAATGATGGGGGACGTTATTAAAATAACCAGTTAACGGCTATAACCCCTGGGGCGTTGTTCGTGTGCAAAAAAGGATCACGCAGCGTAGGGGCATGGCATTCGTTTTCGCTTTCGGCTGCGTTGTAACCAGGGCGGGTTTGGAACCCGCCCCTACATTAATAAATCTACCATTTATTATTGCTGGCATCTCCGGCAGCCGTCCGGTGCGCGAAAGTTGCGGCCGCATAAAGGATGCGGCGCATCCAGGGAAAAGCATACCCAGATTTTCTCCCGGGCCTTAAAGTCCGGATGATTTTTAGGGAGCGTGGCGTACCAGAGAGCGCCGCCGATTTCAACCGTGGCCTTAACGGTAAAACCGTGGTTGGTCAGGTGCAGTATTTTTCCGGGCAGCCGGTTGGGGAGCAGGCCATCGTGTGCATTTTCTTTTTGCAAGCTGATTTTATCCGGGTGAATGCAAAAATCTATTTTTGATCCCTTTTCCAGAAGAGGATATTTTTTCACTCTAAGCTTGAAGGGCTTATGCAACCCTTTGTTTTCAACCTTCACTTCCGCTTCGTCCCGGCTGGTGGCGGTTACATAGCCCTTTAAAATATTCTTGATCCCTACAAAGCGGGCTACAAACTCGGTCTTGGGATGGTAAAATAATTCCTCCGGACTCTCAATTTGCTCGATTTTACCGTCATGGAGTACGGAAACCCGATCTCCCAGAGTAAAAGCTTCTTCCTGATTGTGGGTTACATAGACCATGGTGATGCCGGTTTCCTGCTGGATAGTTTCCAATTCACGGCCCATCTGCTCTTTGGTCAGGGCATCCAGGCTGCTCATGGGCTCGTCCAGCAGAAGTATCTCCGGCTCAGTCACCAGCGTTCTCAGGAGGGCTACTCTCTGTTTTTGGCCGCCGCTCAACTGATGGGGGAATTTATGCTGTTCTTTTTCCAGCCCGGTTTTTTCCAGGTAGGATTTAAGTTTTTGCGCGATTTTAGCTTTGCCATGTTTTCTGACCCTGAGCCCGTAAGCAATGTTATCGAAAACATCCAAATGGGGGAAGAGGGTACAGTCCTGAAAAACCAGGCCGGTTTCTCGCTTGCCGGGCGGAAGCCGGCTTACGTCACGGCCCCTGATCAGAACACTCCCCATATCCGGTTTAGTCAAACCGGCGATAATTGAAACCAGGGTAGTCTTGCCGCCGCCGCTGGGACCCAATAAAACATGGAATTCCCCTGGGCTGACTTCCAGGTTCAAGTCCTCCAGCACGGGCCGGCTATGGTAGCTTTTCGAGATTTGACTCAATACAATATCCATGTTTAGTCCTTTACGCGTGGGAAATCTGTTTCCGGATACGTGATTTAAACACCAGCAGCGAGGTAAAAGAAAATACAATCAGCAGCAGGGCAATGGCGATGGAGGAGCCCACTTCTCCTGACATGGCATGCCCAAAAATAGCCAGGGTCATGGTCTCGGTCCTGCCGGGAATACAGCCGGCTACCATGGAGGTGGCGCCGAATTCTCCCAGGGCTCTGGCCCAGGTCATAACCATGCCGGCATAGATGCCGTTACGGGCCAGGGGCAAGAGCACTTTTCTGAAGGTGTGGAATTCCGATGCGCCCAGGCTGCTAGAAGCTTTAGTTATATTTTCATTGATGGCTTCAAATGCCTGACGGGCGGATTTTATTAGAAACGGGCCGGCAACAAAAAGCTGTGCCATAACTATGCCGGGTTTGGAAAATATCAGGTCAACTCCACGGCTGCTTAGAAAAGCGCCGAATTTACTCTCCCCGCCCAGCAGGATCAGTAAACCCAGGCCGGACACCAACGGGGGCATGCAAATCGGAAGATCAACCAGGGTATCGAGTATTTCCTTGCCGGGAAAGTTTTTCATGGCCAGCAGATACGCCACGGGAACGCCTAAGACCAGAGCGGCCAGCACGACAGTGAGCGAGGTTTGGAGACTAATAATTACGGCGGATATGATCAAGGGAGACTTAAAGTGACCGGCCAGCTCGTTCCAGGAAGTGGCGGTAAACAAGGCAAAAAGCGGAAATAAAATCAGGCATATAAAAATTCCGCTTAGCAGGGAGATTATTAGATTAAACAGCAGGTTTCTCATTTATTCCACTTCCGTAAAACCATATTGCTGGAAAACCGCCCGGCCTTGAGCGCTCAAAAGATATTGGAGATATAAAAATACCTCCGGTTTAGCTTTGGCTGTCCAGCCAACCGGGATAATCTCGAGGTAATTAATTGATCGCGGAATCTCAATAATTTTCACCCGGTTGGATTGCAGCGCGTCCGCCTGCCAGACAATAGAGGCATCCGCGTTTCCGTTCTCAATCCAATGCACCAGTTGCTTGACGGTTATCGCCCTGGCCTTGAGGTTAAGCTCGTTTTCCGCGACTCCGGCTTTCTCAAGGATCACAGTGGTAGCAATGCCTATAGCGCAGGCTTTGGCATCACCTAATACAATCCGGTTATTTGGATCTGAAAAGTCGGCCAAAGACTTTATCCGGTTATCGGCTGGCTGGGTAATAATCACCGGTATATGCAAGGCTAAGGGACTGTAATCCTCCAGGAAGCCTCTCTTTTTCAGGATTTTCGCCCATTTCTCACCGCCGGGAATGAAAACCCCCGCCTGGCCGGCCAGGATTTTATTGGCCAGCCTTCCGCTGCCGCCATAATCATAGATCACTGTTACCTGGTGTTTTTCATTAAAACGTCGCCCGATTTCATTTAAGGGCAGACGCATTCCCGCGCCGGCAAATACCATGATTTCCGGTTTGACGGCGCTGCCGGTATTTCCGCAGCCGCAAACTAAGCCGGTTCCCGGCAACGCCAAAGCTAAAAAAAGCGGGAACCACGCCTGGCTTATCCCTCCGGCCGGTGTCCGCATACCAGCATCACTCTCCTCGCTTTGCGGATAATCCGTCCGGGCAGTACCGGTTTTGATGCAAAAGATATGCCGGGCCCGCACCCGTTACGCCGAAAAATATTGCCGGCTTGTCCGCGGCCATAAGCGGTTGATAGGTTTCATTAACAAAAGTTGATCCTGTGGCGAATATTAAGCTGCACCATTTTAAATTTTTTTCCGTAGCTTCGACCGATTCTACTTTTACTTGGTTAATCTTTTTTCCAATATTAGTTTCATCCAGATCAGTTGCCCTGAGCTCGAATTCGCTGCTTAATGCTTCCAACAGCCGGGGCTGAAGACCTACCATAAATATTTTAGGATTTTCAAAGCGCTCCTTAATGAATCCCACTATTTGCTTTTTGCAATTAACCGGGCCGGTATCCTTACAATGGCCGGTTTTATCAATTAAATTAAGGTGACATAGAACCGCGTTAAGGGTGGAGATGAAAATTGCCCGCCGGAAATTGTTGTTTAATTCCATGTTGACTATCTCAAAAAGGGTGGACTCATAATTGCCGCACATGTCTGTGAAGGCCACGCCATAAGCGCCCTCATACTCGGCCTGCATCAATCTCTCCCGGCCTTTTTGTATGGGATAATCATTGTGCTCAGGATTGCCTATCGCCTCCTCGGGGGATAATATTTGTGCTTTTACCCGTACCAGCTCGTCTGGGAGTTTGTGATCCTTGATCACTTTAAGGAATTTTTCTCTTAGCGCTTGCATGGCAACCAGCTTTCTTTTAAATATCCAGCTTAAGCCTAAGGATAATTAATCCACAGCTTTTTGTGCAAACCAACCAGACTGGTTTTTGTCCAGTTTTGCCTTTTATAAAAATCCAGCGCCCGGCGGTTGCGGTTATCTGTCAGCAGCTGAAGCCGGCGCAGGCCATGTGCCCGGGCCCATTCTTCCATGGCAGCCAATAGCCTGCGGCCGACTCCCTGGCCGCGGAAGGAGGAGGCCACGACCACGTCCTCTACAATTCCCGCCCGCCCGCCTTCGGCAGTTGAAATAACCGTCTGCAAAGAACACATGCCAATAACCTGGCGCTTGGTTTCCGCTGCCATGACACAACGCTCTTGGCTGACTGCCAGCAGCAGGGCCAAACCCTGCCGCTGAAGCGGTTCGTTAAAAGTAAAATCCTCTTCCAGCGCAAACAGTTCTTTTAACAGAACCAGCATATCCTCAATATCCGCTGAAACAGCCGGTCGAATACTAATATCCGGAGATTGCTCCATGTCAGGTTAAAAGATATTTTTCCGCCACGGCCCCTTCTTCCAGGGCATCCAGGATTTCGTCAATGGCCGCCTCGCTTATATTTCCATACCATTGCGCCTGAGGATAAAGCAGCATGACCGGACCCTGGTCGCACATTTTCAAACAGCCGGTGGTGGAGACCACGGCATCGGTCATTCCCCGGTCAGCGAGTTCGCTTTCCAGATATTGGACCAGGGAAACTGCCCCTTTTTTATGGCAAATCCCCTGGGGTTCTCCACTGGCTCTGAAACTGCAGCATATAAAGAAGTGATATTTGGGTTTTTTTATGCTCATGTAAACATTCTCCTTTTAATAGTTACTGCGGCGGAAAGCTTTTTTTCTTATTACTGGGGTTATGTCATTCCCGCAAGCCTTTAGCGGGAAACCAGTGGCTTTGATTTTCAAAGAATTATTTGTAGGGGCGGGTTTGAAACCCGCCCCTACCGAAATATAAAAAGCATTCGGGTATGACACTCCTATCAGAAAACAGCTTTTCCGCCCATACCAACCGGCTCCCGGGTTTTTGATGACACCCGGGCCAGTATTTCTTTTATCTCCTCATTCCGGTTTTCATGCAATAGACCGGCTGCATCCGCGCGGCAGCGCTGGCAATGATACATCTGTTTTATGTGTTGGGCGCATTTTTGCCTGATATCAAAAACCAGTCTAGGGGAAGGTTCTGTCAGATTTTCGAACTCAGTTCCCTCCACTGGGATCAGGGGCATGCAGTTGAAAATATCCGCTCCCAGCCTGCCGGCCTCCTGGGCCACATCCTCTATATGCTCATCATTGACCCCGGGAATTAGTATGCAATTTACTTTAACTGTAAATCCTGCTTGTTTCAGTTGCTCTACTGCTTTCAGTTGCCGTAAGCTCAGGAAACGTGCAGCTTCATATCCCCGGAGAATTTCACCGCCATCGCTTACCCAGGCGTAAACTCGTTTTCCAATGTTGGGATCAACCGCATTAATCGTGATAGTGATATGCGTAGCGCCGTGATATTTAAGTTCCGGTATATAAGGAATAATGTTCAAACCATTAGTCGCGATACAGAACAATATTTCCGGATAATCTGACCGTATTAATTTTAAGGTCTCCAGGGTTAGTTCCGGAGCGGCAAAAGCATCTCCTGGCCCGGCTATGCCGGCCACGGAAATATCCGGTATGATTTTACTGATGGAGTTAAAATAGTCCAGAGTCTGCGCCGGCGAAATAACCGCGCTGCTTACTCCGGGCCGGCTTTCATTCACGCAACTGTATTTGCGGTTGCAAAACCGGCACTGAATATTGCAGCCGCGGGCTACGGGCAGATGCACTCGGGCGTATTTATGCCGTGCCTCAACATTAAAACAGGGATGGTTATTCATAATCTTACTCCTCACATGTAAGTATAGCCAATCGGAGACTGCGCTTGTGTATTTTCGATAATCGTATTCACGATCCTGTCAAAAAGTTCCTGGGTTCCACGATATCCAAGATGCAAAATCCGCTGGCCTCCAATCCGGTCATGTATGGGAAAACCCACCCGTACCAAAGGAATGCCCAGCTTACGCGCCAAGGAATAGCCTTTGCTGTTGCCCAGCATAAAATCCGGTTTTAGCTTCCCGCTGATTTCTTCTATCTCTCCAAAATCAATTCCCTCGCGGATTTCAAAGGAATAGCCGGATTCGCGGGACTGATTTTCCAATTCCGCTTTCAGGGTTCCACTTCTGGACCCGGTCGCGCATAGAACCGGAATTACCCCGATCTCCAAAAGAAACCCGGCCAGGGCAACCACCATATCCGCTTCTCCGAATACTACGGCTTTTTTTTCAAACAAATATTTATGCGCGTCCGCATAGGCGTCGAGCAGCCGTCCGCGTTCCTTCTGGATTGCCTGGGGCAGGCTCTGTTGGCTGATTGCTTCCAGGATTTTCATAAATTCGTCAGTGGCCCGGATACCGATCGGCAGACCGGTAGTGTAGCGTTTAAGGGTGAATTTATGTTCCAGATAAGCGCCTGCGCTCTCCTGACCGGTCAGGCTGTGCCCCAGCTCAATAGCAGAGGCAAAACCGCCCAGTTCCGACAAATCCGTAACCGCAGTTCCGCCCTGGGGTATTTTTTGATACCCATCCCAAGGTCCGCCATCAAAGGTCTCCGAAAAATCCGGCAAAATTACACAATCCAGTTTAAAATCCGCGAGCAGTTCCTTGAGGTAACGGATATCCGCCGGCGAGACCAGATTGGGAAATAAAACCACACGTTTTGTTTTTGGACGCGAAGCGGCAAAGTAGGTTACCAGGGATTTTATTGTGGCCTGGAACCCTTCCATATGGGTGCCCTGAAAGCTGGGGGTGGATACGGGTACAATATGCGGCAGGCACGCGTTGGGTTCTTGCCCGGACTTGAATTCGCGCAGATATTGAGGAACATCGTCCCCGATGGTTTCACTTAAACAGGTCGTGGCCACGCCTATCAGTTCCGGCGTGTACTGAGTACATATATTTTCCAGGGCTGAGATCAAATTTTTCTTGCCTCCAAAAATTGTCGTATGCTCTGTGAAATTTGAGGAGGCAATGTCAATCGGCTCATTATAGTGGCTGATTAAATAGCGGCGTATATAAGTGGCACAGCCCTGGGAGCCGTGCAACAGGGGCAAGGCGCCTTTTATGCCCTTAAAAACCAGGCAGGCCCCTAAAGGCGAACACAACTTGCAGGGATTGGTAACAGCAGTATGCGCAGATTTTATTTTTGTTTTCATTTCCATCACCTGAACAATTTCCAGACCGGACTCATGATTGAGGCATAAACTTCTTTGGTGAAATTTTCCATGCCTTCATATCCTGCCAGAGAATTTTTCCTTTCATGATTATGGTCACAAAATGCGATTCCCAGTTTATATGCCAAAGGCCGTTCCTTCACCCCACCGATAAAAATATCCACCTTCTTTTCCAGGGAAAAAGCAGCCAGTTCCACTGGATTGGAATCATCCAGAATAACCGTGCCTTCATCACACATCGAGCGCAGTCGTTTATAATCATCAGCCTGGCCGGTTTGGGAACCGACCACCACGACCTCCATACCCAGCAAACGCAAGGTTTTGATCAGAGAAAAGGCCTTAAACGCTCCGCCCACATAAACCGCAGCCCGCTTGCCTGCCAGATAGGGACCATATTTCTTTACCAGGGACATGGTTTTATTAGTTGCTTCTGCTGTTAAGCGGCGCGTGCGCTCTATAATCGTCTCATCTTTAAAAAACCGGGCAACTTCCAAAAGCGCTTCCGAAGTGTCTTCAATCCCAATATAAGATACCCGGATAAACGGTATATCGTACTTAGCTTCCATCAGTTTGGCCAGATGCAGCATGGAACCGGAGCATTGCACCACATTCAGCGAAGCAGTATGCGCCTGTTGGATATCCGCAACGCGGCCGTCACCGGTAATGGTAGCAACAACTTTTACTCCCATCTTTTCATAGTAGTCGCGAATGATCCAGGTTTCGCCGGCAATGTTGAAATCCCCAAGAATATTTATGCTGTATTTGTTTACTTCCAACGCTGTTTTGGCGCCGACTAATTTAAAAATAGCCTCACAAGCTGCCCGGTACCCGTCGCGTTTGGTCCCGTTAAACCCCTCGGAATGTACCGCCAATACGGGTATGTTTTTCTCTGTCTCCACTTTGCGGCAAACAGCGTCGATATCGTCTCCGATAATGCCGGTTATACAGGTAGCATAAACAAAAGCCGCCTTGGGGCTGTGAGTATCAATCAGTTCACACAGCGAGTGATAGAGTTTTTTCTCGCCCCCGTAAACTACATCTTTTTCCTGCAAATCCGTGGAAAAACTCATGCGGTGTAATTCCGGTCCTGAGGAAAGCGCCCCGCGGATGTCCCAAGTATAGGCCGCACATCCAATAGGACCATGCACCAGATGCAAGGCGTCTGCAATAGGATAAAGCACTACCCGCGAACCACAGAAAACGCAGGCCCGCTGACTTACAGAACCGGCCGCGCTATTACGCTCGCAGGTCATGGCAAAAGCGTCTTCCCCTTTGCGAAATACCTGCTGTTTACGTTCTTTCAGTATAGTTCCCATGGTTCACCTCCGCGCTCCACAACTCACATTACCAGCTCAAAGCTCTCTTCCGGAGCATCCCGGTCCTGGCGGTCCAGCAGAACCCCCAGTATTTTGTTCAGGAGTTGCGTTCCGCCCCGATATCCCACACTGGGGAAATAGGTGTGCCCGATTCGGTCAGTAATTGGAAAACCAAAACGTACAAAAGGTATATCCTCGTCGCGGGCAATATATTTCCCATAGCTGTTTCCGATCAACAGATCAATTGGCTCGTTTTTTATCCATTGGTGCAGCAGAAAACTGTCCTTGGCGTGCTCTACTTTGGCTTCCGGTACTGCCTCACCTAAAATCTCCTGCATATGCTTCAGAAATTTCTTGCCGCGCGTACCAGTGATAACATATACCGGACGCATATCCAGATCCACTAAAAATTCACTAAGCGATACCAACTGATCCGGATCGCCGAAAAGCGCCACTCTTTTCCCGGCCAGATACTGCTGCATATCCGTAATCATGTCTACCAGCCGTCCCCGTTCGTAATTAATACTCTCCGGTACTTTCAAACGGGAATACGGGCGCAGGGTATTGATAAACCGGTCAGTCGCCCGCAGCCCGATCGGAAGGTCAAGAATTTCACAGGGAACCTTGTACTTGGCATCCAGGGCCTCGGCCGCCGCCTGGGAAGTAAATTTTCCCAAAGCGATGGTCGCTTCGCTGTCGCCTATGCGCCGCATTTCATCCAGCCTGACTCCGCCCTGGGGATACATATTAAACTTGCCGGTCTGCGGCGAATCAACTACGCCGGACGTATCCGGAAACATAATTGTGCTTAAGCCCATATCTTGGCAGAGCCGCTTTAGCTCGCGCATATCTGCCGGTTCCACCCATCCGGGAATAATGTTTATCTGATCATTTTTTCGGCCTTCGCCGCCCCCCAGTTGCAGGGCCATGCTTTTGACCATATTGGAAAAACCCGTAACATGCGAGCCCACATAACTGGGGGTACTCGCGGAAATGACCACTTTGCCTTCCGGTATTTTTCCGTCCTCATACGCTTTGCTGATAATCTGCGGCACGTCATCCCCGATGGTTTCTGAAAGGCAGGTCGTATGTATGGCAACAATGTCAGGGTTGTAAATCGTAAATATATTGTTAAGCGCCTGCAAAAGATTAGCCTGTCCTCCGAACACCGAGGAGCCTTCAGTAAAGGAACTGGTGGCTGCCATAATCGGCTCCTTGTAATGCCGGGTCAAGGCACTGCGGTGATAGGCGCAGCATCCCTGCGCACCGTGGCTGTGCGGCAGGCATTTGTGGATTCCCAGGGCCGCATAGATCGCGCCTACGGGCTGGCAGGTTTTGGCCGGGTTTATGGTTAAAGCCTTGCGGGGTACAATCTCTTTAGGTGTATGTCTTAACAACATGTCATTTCTCCTTTTTCGCAAAAAGTACCAGGCGCTTGAGCATTTAGTACGTTTTGTCATTCCGGTATGCTTGAAGCCGGAATCCAGGATTTTTTCAATGCTTATAAAATAATGATTTTCTGGATTCCCGATACGAGCATTCGGGAATGACAACCTAAAAAATCAACTAAATGCTCAGGCTCCTAGGTAGTTACAAAATCCGCCTTAACCTGCTCCGCTTCCTTCCAGGGAGCGTCAATCAGCTTCCAAATCCGGGTATTTATAATTCTGTCGATTTCCCGGTAAAAATTTATTGCTCCCGGAAATCCAGCATAAGGGCCGCCGTAATCATAACTGTGCAGCTGCTTGCACGGGATCCCGTTTTTCTGCACTCCGTACTTTTCCTTAATGCCCGCGCAGAATAGGGCCGGCTTATAAAGTTCCAGCAGTTTTTCCTGTTCATACTGGCTGATATCATCAATCGAGAGCGTGTTTTTCTCCATGGTGGGAATCATGCCATCGTAATGGTTAAGCTGGATTCCTCCTTTTTCAAGTTTTTGCTTTTTCTCCGGGCTCAGACGCGCCTGGAAACGAGCGCTGTCCTTTTCAACTTTCAATTCCTCGATATTCCGGCTGTCCGCATCCACTTCCAGACCGGGCAATACCTTGCGCCCCTCGTAATCATCACGGTGCGCGAATTCATATCCGGCGCCAACCACCTTCATTCCGATCTCCTTAAAAAGCTCCTGGTAATGATGAGCGCGCGATCCGCCCACGAAAAGCAGAGCCAGCTTGCCTTCCAGGCGCGGCCGCAGTTCGGCCTGCACTTTTTCTACCTCCGGCATCTCCTGGGCAATATACTTCTCAACCGTGTCAATTAATTTCGAATCCCCAAAATAACAGGCGAGTTTACGCAGCGAGTCGGCCGTCGCCTGCGCTCCAATGAAATTTATCTTCAGCCAGGGAATACCAAACTTGGTTTGCATCATCTCCGCCATATAATTTATTGAACGATGGCACATAACCAGATTCAAATCCACGTTATGCGATTTGCAGAAATCGTCATAAGATGAATTGCCGCTGAACGTGGAAACCAGCGTAAACCCGCACTCGGCAAACATCTTCTCCAGCACAAAAGCGTCCCCGCCGATATTATATTCTCCCAGAAGATTAATCTTGTACTTACCGGCTATTGGTTCATCATCCAATCCCACCACGTGTTTAAAGAGCTGGTTATTAGCGATGTGATGCCCGGCTGACTGGCTGACTCCTTTATATCCTTCGCAGCTAAACCCGAATATATTGATCCCCAGCTCCCTTGACATTTCCCTGGACACCTGATGGACATCATCGCCGATCAGTCCTACGGGACAGGTTGCGAAGATTCCAATTGCCTTTGGATGAAACAAATCATACGCTTCCTGGATCGCCTGTTTGAGTTTTTTCTCTCCGCCAAAGATTATTTGTTCTTCCTGCATGTCAGTCGTAAAACAATAGGGCATATAATTCGGTGCATCCGGACTTTCCGGCCGGGTCTGGTTGCGCCGGGTCAGCCAACTGTAATACGCGCATCCGACCGGCCCGTGGATAATCTGTAGAATATCCCGCGTTGGTCCGAGCACTACGCCCCGGCAACCTGCGTAGCAGCAGCCGCGCTGAGTAATAATTCCGGGAACAGTTCGCACATTGGCCTGGATAACATTCGCTTCTTTTTCCGGGTCAACTACGGTAATATGCTTGCTGCGCTTGCGCGCCACCTTGGTGGGATAGGTTTTCAGCAGTTCGTCTTTGATTTTAGCCGCATCCGGCAGATTGACTTTTGTCATTTTACATCCTCCTGTAGCTAAGTATCCAAAACACTTTCTCCGCATTCGCCGGTGCGTACCCGCGTGGCTTCCAAAACCGGCATTATAAAGATCTTGCCGTCGCCGGGTTTGCCGGTGCGATTCACTTGTATAATCGTGTTTACTACCTTCTTCACCAGGTTGTCCGGAACAATTACTGTCAAGGAACGCTTGGCGATTAAGCGTGGTTCCCGGCCAAGCTGGGATAATGCTTCGGCATATCCCTGCCGGGCTCCTTCTATGACCTTTAAATCCACATCTCCTTTGCCCCGTCCGTGCACGCCGCCGGTGGCGGTAAAGGAGGAAATGCCGGCCTCACCCAACGCTTTTTTGGTTTGATTCATCATGTTGATTCTGATTACTGCCATTACTTCTTTCATGCCTCGGCTCCTTCCCGGAAATTCCGCTGGGCGAAATTTCCGAACATTTAAGCAATATGCCTCTAAGTTTCTTTAATTCCGGAGCTGATGGTATAGATCTCCTCTACCGGTGAAACAAAGATCTTGCCGTCGCCGAAAGCGCCGGCAGATCCGGTGCGGGCTGATTTCAAAACTGCGTCCAGCACGAACTGCTGCTCACTATCCGGCACCACCACTAATAGCAATTCTTTGGGCAACTCATCATAATGGATCTCTCCCACTTTTATTCCTCGCTGCTTGCCCCGGCCAAAAACCGCTATCTTGGTAACTGCCGGATAACCCGCCTCCATTAAAGCCTCCAGAACTTCGCCGGATTTTTCCGGTCGGACAACTGCCCGAATCATTTTCATGTCAAGCACCTCGTTTTTTTTTAATTAGCAATGCCGTATTTGACGAGCAGTTTTTCCAATTCGCTTATATCTATGGGCGTAGGGATTACAAACATTTTATTCTCGTCGATTTTACGGGCCAGGGTACGGTATTCATCGGCCTGCAAATGCGTGGGATTATACTCAATCACGGTTTTACGGTCCAGCTCCGCCCGCTGGACCATTTTGTCGCGGGGAATAAAATGGAGCATCTGGGTTCCGAGTTTATTGGCCAAGGCTTCAATCAAATCAACTTCATTATCCACATTGCGGCTATTGCAGATCAGGCCGCCTAAACGAACGCCGCCGGACTCGGCAAATTTCATAATCCCTTTACAGATATTATTCGCGGCATACATGGCCATCATCTCTCCGGATACTACGATGTAAATTTCCTGGGCCTTGCCTTCACGCATGGGCATGGCAAAGCCCCCGCAAACCACGTCGCCTAACACATCATAAAAAGCGTAATCCAGTTTTTTGTCATCCGAGTAAGCTCCCAACTGTTCCAGCATATTGATTGAAGTAATGATCCCGCGTCCGGCGCATCCGACTCCGGGTTCCGGTCCGCCGGATTCCACGCACATCGTTCCTTTGAAACCCGCCTTAAGAATGTCATCCAGCTCAACATCCTCCCCTTCCTCACGCAGGGTGTCCAGCACGGTATTTTGCGCCAGGCCGCCCAGCAAAAGCCGGGTGGAATCAGCTTTGGGATCGCAGCCTACCACCATTATCTTTTTTCCCATCTCAGTCAGGCCGGCAACCAAATTTTGGGTTGTGGTTGATTTGCCTATGCCGCCCTTGCCGTAGATTGCCACTTTTCGCATGTTACTCTCTCCTCTCAGGTGATTAATGCTTTGTCCCTAAAGTGCCGGGTGTGAATAGTGTTTCGATTTATTTAATAATAGGTTATGCAAAATGCTTGCCAATTTCAGAAGTGACGGTATGCTTTAAAAAAAAAAATCGGTTGCTTGAAAAAAACGACTAGTTTTTAGAGAATATCGGCTAGGAGCTTGAGCATTTAGTCCAGAATTCAAGTATTCCCCTCCCTTTTTGACGGGAGGGGATGAAGGGGAGGGTGATAAAAGTCTTTAAAATTGCACCCTCACCTAGCCTCTCCCCTCGAGGGAGAGGAATTATTTATATTAAAATCG
>CBDUZI010000071.1:0-16647 GCA_965371665.1 uncultured bacterium | reverse complement strand
GGGCATTTTTTCAGTAAATCCCCCCTGCCCCCTTTACAAAAGGGGGAGAATGACTTAAGTCCGACAGGCTCCTAGTAATATATTAGCCGTTAAGTAAAGCCGGAAGTTGTAGGGGCGTTTAATTAAACGCCCCTACGTCCCGTGGGTGATATACTCCCACCTTCGCCTAACTTCTCCCGTCAGAGACTGTGTTGCAATAGGGAAAATGTTTGAATGTCATCCCGAACGTTAGCGAGGGATCCCCACGAAAACGCTGAATATAAAAGGTTCTTGGAGATTTCTCGGCTACGCCTCGAAATGACATATTCAGTGAAATTGCTTTAAAATAGTATTATGACACAGTCTCGAAGGGCGGAGATTTTTAATCCGAGCGAAACTCAGCATTTTCTTTTAGAATAAGAACGCAGCAGGAAAACTCCCCCCAGGAATACCAGAAAAAAAGTATAAAAAACTCCGCGGCTCATGCCGAGTAACAGGGAGGCGTCAGACTCGCGGAATTGTTCTGCAAGAATACGCGCCAGGGCATACAGAATCAGGAACTCACCACTTAGCCGTCCGGGAGAAGAGAGTACGGACGTGCGCCCAACACGCCACTGGGTAAAGAGCAGGAGGAAAGCGCCTTCCAGCACGGCTTCATAAAGCTGAGACGGATGCCGCGGAGGAATATGCGTCGGCAAAGTATTGGGAGGCATGCTCTGGGGGAAGATTACGGCCCAGGGGACAGTGGTGATTTTACCCCATAACTCACCGTTGATGAAGTTGGCAACGCGGACTAAAAAGAGTCCGGGAGGTGTCAGCACGCATAAGAGATCGCTGAACCGAAAGAAGGGAATCCGGAACCTTCGTGTGATCCACCAGCAGGCGAGTATAACACCGGCAAAGCCTCCGTGGCTTGACATACCGCCTTCCCATACTTTGAAAATAATCAAGGGATTATGCAGGGCCTGGCTGAAATCATACAAAATGATATATCCCAGGCGGCCGCCGGCTATCACTCCCAGGAGCAGAGCGGTCAGGGCGGTGGATTCCTGATCGGCGGTGAGAGGGGATTTACCTTTCCGGCGCAGGTAGGTCAGGAAATAATACCCGAGTCCAAAAGCCAGGAGATAAGCCAGGCCGTAATACCGGATTCCAAAGTCGCCCCAAATATGCAGGGCCACGGGATCAAGGTTGTGTATCCAATAGGTGGATTTCAAATTAATTTACCCCACGCGCTTGGGCAGGCACACCCTTCGACGTCGCTCAGGACAAGGAGGCCGGCCCATGGATTTAATATCATACATCTGGGCGGCCACAGGGGGCCGCCCCTACGCTACACCTTGTTATTCCGGCAATCGTAGGGGCCGGCTTCCATGCCGGCCCATGATTAACCTCATACAGAAGGGCGGACATGGAAGTCCGCCCCTACAAATAAATGAATTTAAATTTCCGGAGTACTCCGGGAAGGTTTTTATTCATCCCCGCTTACTTCACCGACAATGGTATCAATATCCATCAATTGTTTGAGCGTCATAGGTTCCAGTTTCAAGCCGCAGGTAGTGCAGTTCTGATCCGCATCCCAGCGTTTCCAACGGATTTCGCCCTGTCCCTTAATTTTTGTAAAGGGTTGGGGTAATTCCAAATTAAAATCAATAATTTTATGCTCGAGTATTTCCTCGGAAAGGGGAAGGTTGACCCGCATTCCATTAATACTGATATTCTCGACCAGTCCTTGGGAAGAGATTTGACGTCCGTTATTCTTATCCGCGTAAGTAAACGACAAGGGAAGACGTACCTGGACACGCTTATCACTTTTTTTGGTTTGCTTCATTTTTTATCCTCCTTTTATTGGGGTTTTGTTCCCGGCCGCGTAAAACATATGAGAGGTAATAATCCAACGCTTCCCGTACGATAAAACTGAAACTTCTTTTCTTCTGTTCCGAAACATTTTTTAGCTGATCGATCAATTTGGAATCATTTTCCGGAAGGTAAAAATTTATAATCATTACCGTCTCCTATATAATATCATATATGATATTATAAGATATTATACTATATTGTCAAGAAAAAAATGCATTTCTTTTCTTATAAGAAACTTCGCCGGGCAGCCCAGAAGCTGGATACCGGCTTCCCAGGCTGTGTCATAACTCATATTTTTGCATTTTTTTGTCATTCCGGCGAAAGCCGGAATCCAGGAAATCATTGTAATATAAGCAGTATGCGTCCTGGATCCCGGATCAAGTCCGGGATGACAACCTTAAAAAGCTATTATGACACAGCCTGTTCCGCCGGTATGACAGCGCAACGCGTCTTTCCGCAACCGAAACCAACTAAATGTGAAACGCCTTTTTTCTTTACAAATCCGGTGAAAACCGTATAATTTTTATGCTTTTTAGACTTCAACTTTTCGATGGTTTCTTCAGGAAAACCACAAGGATTTAAAATATGACGGAGGTTGGTTGAATCATGTCAGGACATTCCAAGTGGGCCAGCATTAAACGCAGTAAAGCGGTTACCGATGCCAAGCGCGGAAAAGCTTTTACCAAGGTAACCAAAGAGATTATCCAGGCCGCTAAGCAGGGGGGAGATCCGGATACTAATGCCCGCTTACGCAGCGCGATTCTAGCCGCGAAGGCTGTGAATATGCCCCAGGATAATATTAAAAAGGCTATTATGAAGGGTACCGGGGAACTGGCCGGCGGCTCACTGGATGATATGGTTTATGAAGGTTATGGCCCGGGTGGCGTGGCCATATTGATTGAGTTGACTACTGATAATAAAAACCGTACCGCCTCCGAAATACGTTCTATTTTTACCAAACGCGGGGGTAACCTCGGAGAACCCGGAAGCGTAGCCTGGATGTTTGTTAAAAAGGGGCAGGTGGTGGTAAGTAAAGATAAAATCAGCGAAGAAGAATTAATGACGCTGGCTTTGGAGAGCGGCGCGGAAGATATAACCACCGATGATACGGCTTATACGATTACCACTGATCCCAAAGATTTCGGGGATGTGTTCCAGGCCGTGAAAGCGAGGATTGAACCCGAATCAGGTGAGGTTACCATGATTCCGAAAAATTATATTTCCGTAGAAGAACCCAAAACCGCTGAACAACTGCTTAAACTACTTGAGATTATTGATGATCAGGAGGATGTACAGAAAGTACACTCCAATTTTGATATTTCCGATGAATTGATGGAAAAGCTTCGGGGCGAAGGCTGAAATATGGAAGGGAATGAGCGGATGAAATTGCGCTGGAGAAAAGAAGGGCTGCGAATATTGGTTGCTGCCTTATTACTGAGTTTGCTGGGAATAATTGGTTTGCAATTCACAACCAATATGGGGAAGGGTTTTAGCTGGAGCCTGACCGCAGCCGGTTTATTAATGACAGCCGTAATTCTGATTTTTTTCCGGGATCCGGAGAGATTTTCCGGAGCGGCGCCGGAAATGGTTTTGTCTCCGGCGGATGGCAGGGTAACCGCCGTGGAAGAAGTAATTGAAAAAAAGCATTTTGGCGGACCGGCGCGGAGGATAGCCATATTTATGCATATCGGAAATGTTCACGTCCAAAGGCTGCCGGTGGAAGGGCGTCTGTTATGGATGAAGCATATTCCCGGCCGTTTTTTGCCGGCTATGGACAAAAAGGCCTGGTGCGAAAATGAACAGCGATGGTATGCTTTTGAACGTTCCGGACGTAAATTCGCTGTGGTGCAAATTGCCGGTTTAATAGCCCGGCGGACTATGTGCTGGATTCAGCCGGAGCGTGAGTACCGGCGCGGTGAACGTCTGGGTATGATAGCTTTCGGTTCTGAAATTGACATTTATCTGCCGCTCGCGGCAGCAATTACAGTGCGTCCCGGGCAACGAGTGTATGGCGGCCGAACCGTAATCGGAGAGTGGAATTAATGCCCCGCAAGCCGGGGAATATCCATCCGGGCACCTACCTGCTGCCCAATCTTCTGACCACCTTTAATCTGACTTGTGGGATTTTAGCCATACTTTTAACTCTGGAAAATTTTTCCGATAAAGCCCCGGAATCTCAAAATTATGCTATCTCGGCTTGGCTGATTCTGGCTGCCATGGTTTTTGATTTTCTCGATGGCAAGGTCGCCCGCTGGACTCATGCCGTAAGTGAATTCGGGGTAAAAATAGATTCCCTCGCGGATTTTATATCTTTTGGTATCGCACCTGTGGTTATTACTTATTCCGCTCTATTGCAGGACGTACCCATTTTAATTAGGGGATTGTCCTGTGGATTGTTTTTATTCGGCGGGGCCTGGCGGCTGGCCAGGTTTAATTGCGAAGTTCAAACCCAGGATGATCATACATATTTCACAGGTTTGCCGATTCCGGCCGCGGCCGCTTTTATCTGCACGATTGTACTGGTGAATTCGGGCCCGGCCAGCGTCGGCCCGAAATTCTTGAGCCGTTCTTTTTTATCCTTGCCGGCTAATGTGGCCGGCAGTCTGGGTGCCCTCGTGCTGGTGATGCTGGCTTTTTTAATGATAAGCCGTATACATTTCCCGGCTTTTAAAAAGGCTAATCGCCGCAACCTGATATTTCTAGGCGGGGGTGCGTTGTTTTTCAGTGTCCTTTTACTGATAATCCCTCCGAAAAATATTGTATTTTTGATAATGCTGCTTTATCTGATTATCGGACTTTTTCAAAATTTTTCAGCCCAGGTACTTCGGCTGCAGCATAAAAAGTAAATTGAAGGTAAGATATCGGTTAGGATTTGTTGCGAAAAGATTGTTTTCTGAAAGGGTTGTCATACCCGAACGATTTTGTCGGGTATCCAGTGACTTTTAAGCCTTTGGAAATTAAAGCCGCTGGATTCCCGCTAAAGGCATGCGGGAATGACATGACTCTATTATTTTTAGAGGAGTGTAACTGCTAACATGCCTGAAAATCGCCGGGTTAATTTAGGAGATAAAAAAATCGAGGTTCCGGAGGGAACCACTTTTGGTGAAACGCTTAAGCAATTAAACCCGGCGCTTTACGGGAAGACCCTGGCCGTGAAAATCGGTGAAAGCATATTTGATCTCTCCACCCCGGTCCCGGAAGGGGAGAGTGTTATGGTTTCACTGGGCTTTTCCGATAAGGCGGGCGCTGAAATATTACGGCATTCCACGGCCCATCTGATGGCGGCTGCGGTTAAAGAGCTTTATCCCGAAACCAGGGTGGCTATCGGACCGGCTATCACGGAAGGTTTCTATTACGATTTTGACCGGGAAAAACCATTTACGCCGGAAGATCTTCAGGCGATTGAAAAGCGCATGCATGAGATCGCCAGGAAAAAAGAACCCTTTACCCGGCAAGAACTAGCCAAGGATGAAGCCAGGATGAAATTTGCAGCGATGGGGGAGAGCTACAAACTGGAACTGCTGGATGCGATAGCGGAGGAACGGGTTACCATCTATGCTTTGGGCGGGTTTACTGATCTCTGCCGTGGCCCTCACGTTTCTCATTCCGGCGTTTTAAAAGCTTTTAAACTTCTCTCCGTAGCCGGTGCGTATTGGCGCGGCGATGAAAAAAATAAAATGCTGCAGCGCATTTACGGCACAAGTTTCGAGAAAGCCAAGGATTTGGAATTATATCTAAATCTTCAGGAAGAAGCCAAACGGCGCGACCATCGGCGGTTGGGAAAGGAACTGGATCTTTTTTCCTGGCATGAGGATGCCGGCGCCGGACTGGTATATTGGCATCCCAAAGGAGCGTTGGTTCGGCATGTTATAGAGAACTTTTGGAAGGACGAACATTTGCGCCATGGCTATGAACTGCTGTATACGCCGCATATCGGGCGGGCTCGCTTATGGGAGACTTCCGGGCATCTCGCGTTTTATAAGGATTTCATGTACGCTCCGATGGAGATTGATAAAAATGAGTACTATATTAAACCCATGAATTGTCCTTTCCATATAAAAATATACAAGACTAGGATGCGCAGTTACCGGCAAATGCCGCTCCGCTGGGCGGAATTAGGTACGGTCTACCGCTATGAAAAGTCAGGCGTATTGCACGGACTCTTCCGGGCACGCGGATTTACCCAGGATGATGCGCATATTTTTTGCCGGCCTGATCAGTTGGAAGATGAAATTCAAGGAGTGATCCGCTTTGTATTAAAAGTGCTTAAAACCTTTGGATTTACGGAATATGAGGTTTATTTATCTACCCGGCCGGAAAAGGAGACTGTCGGCAATGATGAAATCTGGCAAGCCTCGACCGAAGCTCTCCGTCGGGCTCTGGAAGCCAGCGAGTTACCCTATGCCGTGGATGAAGGCGGAGGGGCGTTCTACGGACCGAAAGTTGATATAAAAATCAAGGATTGTCTCGGGCGTACTTGGCAATGTTCCACGATACAAGTGGATTTTAATCTGCCGGAACGTTTTGGGGTGAATTATATTGCCGAGGACGGCCAGGAACACCAGGCCATTATGATTCACCGGGCCATAATGGGATCTTTGGAAAGATTTTTTGGAATTTTAATTGAGCATTATGGCGGCGCTTTTCCGGTATGGCTGGCGCCTATTCAGGCGCGTATATGCACGATTGCCGACCGGCATAATGAATATGCCCAAACCGTAAAAGATCGATTAAGCAACGCCGGATTACGCGTGGATGCCGATATGCGGGGAGAAAAAGTAAATGCCAAGATCCGCGACGCCCAGCTGGAAAAAATACCTTATATGCTGGTTATAGGGGATCGGGAGATTGAGAATAAAACCGCGGCCTTGCGATTGCGTACCGGAGAGAATCGCGGTGCCTTAGGCATAGACGAAATATGCGGTTTGATAAAAGCCAAGCAGAACAGCCGGGAGACGGGAACCGCTACAGCTTAGGGCCAGCCGCTGCAACTTTCCGGATAAGCAAGCATGTACATCATAAATAAGCAATAATCCAACACTATTTCTAAATGTCGCATAATATATATTATGTTAACTTTTCAATTATTTCTTTTAATTATCATGTCATTCCGAGGCTCTGCCGAGGAATCTCATAAAACACTTGTTAATTAGTACTTGTTGCGGAAAGAGAGTTTTTTTAAAGGGTTGTCATACCCGAATGATCTCGTCGGGTATCCAGTGACTTTTAAGCCTTTAAAATCAAAGCCGCTGGATTCCCGCTAAAGGCATGCGGGAATGACATAACTCCAGTAATGATAAACAAGGGCTTCCCGCAACAAGAACTAATTAGGCATTTTCCTGGAGATCCCTCGTTTTACTCGGGATGATAAACTTACGGTTACTCTTCCCTTTCAAAAATCAAGAATGGGGAGAATGGAAAGCTCCGATTTCCTTCAGCTTTTCCCGGGCACGCTTTAAATGCTTAAGGGCTTTGGTATTCTGGGGATCCAGAACCAGCACATCCTCCCAGTTCGATATAGCCTCAACTAATTTATTCTCAACATAGTTTTGAACGCCCTGGAGGTATAGATCATTGGATAATAAGGCCATTTTCGAGGCGTGTTTCTTTAAAAAAGTTAGTGCCGGTGGGTTTTTGGGATCAATCTTGAGGATTTGTCTCCAGGCCCTTACAGCGGGAATCGCCTTTCCGCTTTTCCACAATTTTGAGGCTTTTTGTGATAAATCATCGATCTCCTCTTTCATTTTCTTCTGAGTTTTTTGGAGGTATTGCTTGACGCGGGAATTATCCGGATACAGAGATAAGGCCTGTTTCCAAGTATTAATGGCCTTAAGATATTTACTTTGCTTTAAATACTCTAATCCCTGGGCAATAAAACGATCGCTTTCAAAGCTTCTGGGTCCTTTGGCAGACTGGCGGCCGTTTTGTGCTGTGGTAAGCTTCTTATTTACCTTTTTCAGCCATGATTTTATTTCCTTATAGGAAGGCCGGATATCCTTAACTTTGCTCCATTCAATTAACGCGTTTAGATAAGCTTTTTTCTTATACGCCCTCATTCCCTTGCGGTAATGCCGGTCCGCCTTGCGCTGTTCCAACTTGCTTCTGGCATTAAACAGCTTCTGTTTAAAATGAGAATTCCGGGGATTAAGTACCAGAATTTTCTCATAATAAAAAATGGCGGTTTTATAATCGCCTTTTTTAAAATTTCTTTCAGCCGATTGTATAAACCCTTTAATAATACTTTTATGCTTGGCCTGCATCTGATCCTCGACGCGCCTGGCGATTTTTGCCTTTTCCCCATGGCTTTTACCTAAAGGCAGGGTCAGAGAGAAACGGTGTATATTCCCAAGGTCCGCAAAAGGCGCGTAGGCGTAATCCAGACGGTACTCCCAAAGGTTAGCGCCCATACCCCCGGTAAAACCGGCCAGTGGTCCCAGATCATTGCCATATTGGAAATAGGTGTAACCGGTTCTTAAAAAGATGATTTGTCCAATATTATACTCTGCCCCGAATTTGAAGTTGAATTCTTCCTGAAGAGGTTTGCATATATCACAGGTTAAAAGCAGGTCTTTTTTCAGCAAGCGATAACTGGTCCCGAGTTCTATGATTATCGGCATAGTGTGGGATTCATTAATGAATTTTATGGGCGGACCCAGATTTTTAACAGTAAATCCAAGATTCATATCCGGAATCAGTCCGGTTATTAAAAATCCCATGTCCAGGGCCATATTCCAGGCCGAATAGGTGTCAATCAGCTGGCACAGTCCTTTGAGGGTTATTCCAGCGGCGTAATGCTTATCAAAGGCATGACTCCAGGCCAGGCCCAAGTAGGCGTCATAGGCGCTGTAGGTCTCTGGTTCGGAGTATAGTGAGAGGGTTTTTTCAAGCTTGGTATGGTATGAGAGAAATCCATTGATGCCGACAGCATCCCGGCTGGAAAGAGGCATACAGAAAGCGAAATAATCATCACGAAATTCCTGGATGAATTCAGTATGTACAGCGAGCAATTCAATATTTCCAGTGCGCACTATGCCGGCTGGATTCCAGTATACTGAATTGACATCATCCCCCACGGCAATAAATGCCCGGCCCATGGCTGATGGCCGCGCACCTACGGGTTGGTTTAAAAAAACCGCCCCAATTGATTGTTCTTCAGCTTTAACGCCTGCTGAAATTGCCGCAAATAAAAAGAGATACATAATAATACTTAAGGAATTACATGAATTCCTTGGTTGTATTCTCATATTCGTCTACCCTCCCACATATACATAGAAGCCTGAAGAAGCGATTATACTACTACTTCCCTATTACTGCAACTTTGATTCTCGCGCAAAGCTTGATATGACCTCCAACCCGCACGGTTATCCGGCACAGATAAATTCCCGGAGCTGCCTGCCCGCAATGCCAGGTTAGAACCGTGCCCCAGGGAGAGGCGGCTTTGTTTTCTTTGATTTCAGCCGCTTTCTCACCCGAGAGATTGTATATCTCTATCTTTACCTGAGCGTTTTCCTCCAGACGAAGCACAAAATTAACCCGGTTACGCGCAGGATTAGGATATGCCCTGACCTGGCCGTGATTTACCGGATAGACTATAGGTGTAGCACTGGGAGTCGGGGTATGAGTATTGACCCGGGTTGGCGTCAGGGTCGCAGTTGTAGTAGGCGTACAGGTAGGAGAAGGTGTTGGTGAAAACGTAGGTGTAATGGTCATGGTAGGCGTAGCTTCGGCCAGTATGAAACCGACTTGACTGGCACTCGAATTCCCGGCCCAATCACAAGCGGTTACATTGAATTCATGCTCTCCCAACTCCGTGATTTGTGTTCCCGGCTCATAAGGTTTGCCATCCAGCATAACATGTTTTTCTTTTAAATATGTCTCTTTTACCTCGATTCCCGGCTTAAAAGGAATAACATAAGTTTTGCCTTGCTCAATGCCGTGCAGAATAATTTCAGGCGGAGTATTATCAACGATTACTTGATAAATTTTGGTTATCTCCAGGTTTTCTACATGATCCACTGCGCGGTATTGTATCTCATACTCCCCCTCGCTGGTAATGAATATTTTCTCTTCCGGAGTATACCCGTTCCAAGCGGCAGTGCTAAGGCTGGATAGAACCTGGTATTCGATATGACATACCTGGGATTCATTATCAACAGCTTCCAGCGTATACATAGTGGCTGAAGTGGCAAAACGCCGGCCATTATCATCCAGGCATGGTTCCCGGCCCTGGGCCTGGATAGTAGTCTGCGGAGGGGATATATCGACGTGTATTTCGCCGCTGGATTGACAATTCTCCCGGTTCCCCACCGCGTCCCGGCTGTAATAGAAAAGCGTCCATTTACCCGGCCCAAAAGTTCCCAGAGTAATCGGGCCGAGGTATTCAAAGGTTTCCTGTGCCTGCTCTGCTGGCGTAGGGCTTATCGACCAATATGTACCAATTACGGGAACAGCGGTTGCGCCTTCCTCCCGGGCCTTTAACACGATTTGAGTTTTTCCGCTGATGAACAAATTTCCTTTTGACTCATATTGGGGTTCGCCAATAACTATACTGGTAACCGGTTTGAGATCGTTTCGCACCAGGCGGCTGGATTTAATGGATTCCCGGTTATCTAATAAATCCTCGCCGTAATATGTCAGCAGGAATTCACCCGAGCTTTCCAGCTGGATCGGCCCGGTATATGTTTGTTCAATATCATTTAGCTTATACTTTATGGCTTTTAAACCACAGCCTGTATCCTGGCTGGAAATAATTATTATATTATCATTGCCGACATACGTTTTTTCGGATACTTGATATGTCTCTCCTGGTATCTCCAACTTACTCTCAGGCGGAGTATTGTCGATATTAAATTGACGAATTATAAAATTTTCAATACCAAGATGATTATAAACCTTTAGCCCTGCGTAATATGATCCGTCTCCATCCGGATACCAGGTTCCCAGGAGACCGTTTTCCACGGGTACGTCAGCTTCTCCTACCAGTTCGCATTCGCGGGCTTTTGTTCCCGTCCCGGCGGTTAATCTGTAATAATCAAAATCCTGACCAGCCGCAGTGCCGATGAAATTCACAGGACTTTTGACATACTCATCTTGCTGAGGCGAAGCAAGATGCGCTTCCGGCAGTTGGGATGATACCAGAATTGCGCCCTGTTTGGAAATTTCACGCCACCAGCGAAGATCCCAGTACTTGGCTTCAAGCCGGAAAGTATATCGTCCCGGCGGCACATTTATTCCGTTAGTGTCTCTTCCCTTCCAAGTACAACTGTAGGTTGTAGGATACGCTCCATTGTCATTCGGCAGGACTAATTCCCGGACTATCCCGCCGGCCTCATTGAATATCTTCAAACTTCGGGATGAAGTCGTACCCTTTAAAGTGTAATGAATTTCAGTTAAATCCTTGCCCGGCAAATCGGGGAAAATCACTTCCGGATCAGCATACACATTATAAATCAGGTTTGAACCCAGTATTCCCACCTCTACTTTTTTGCTTATCTCTTTAAGGTTTGAGGCCTTGTCCCAGGCTTTAAGTCTTAGCCAGTATTCTCCATACATGCCTGATCTGTCCCAATCTCCCAGAATGCCTGATTTTACTTCCATTTGTGAACTTCTCAGTATTGTCCAATTTCCCGGCGAACTCATGGGCCTATAATCCAGAGTGTAATGCGAGAAGTTCATATCCGCGGCCGTACCCCTGATTTCCGTGTCTCCCGGCTGGGGCATGCCAAGCACGGCCGAGAGATTGGCATACATATCAGGCCGCGAAACCTGGGATACAAAAGTTTCACCCGCCCGGGTAACATAAGCCAGGCGCGTGCCGTCTGGAGACCAGGTGGCGTGTCGGTAACCTTGTCCAGTATCTATAAGAGTTTGTTTCCGGCCATCCTTTGTAAGTACTCCGAAATTATAATTGCTATTAAGATATATAAGCATGTTGCCATCCGGACTGTATTCCGGGTACATGACATTATTGAGCAAAGGGCCGGTTTTAATGCCGCCTAATACGGTTATAGAATAAATTTGTGAGCCTTCGGGGTTAGTGGCTGTGCTGTATAAAATGTTTTTTGAATCCGGGGACCAACTGGGAAACCAGCCGGGTGTCAATTGGTGGAATTCTATTCCTTCCGGAGTCGTTAAATATATTATTCCATTTCTATTAAATGCAATTTTAGTGCCGTCCGGCGACCAGCGGGCGTACATTCCCCTCGTAATTTGTGATAAATCATTATTTGCCAGCTGCTTGGCATAAATATAACTATGAGCGTCATCAAACAGAATTCTTATGCCGTTAGGCTCTATATCCGGATACCATGGTTCGCAACGTATATCCGGAGAAAAATTAGTAATTTTCACGGCAGCACCGCTGCCATCCGCGTTTTTCATCCAGATATTTCCCACAAGATAGGAATCTTCCTTTTGAGCATAAGCTATCTTGGTGCCATCCGCGGACCAGGAAACTTTCCAATTATTCTTAAGTGCTTCAGTCAGTTTTATAGTATTAGTTATGGCCGCGCTTTCCGGAAAGCGATTGGTATCTATTACAATCCTGCATTCCCGCGAGGTTTCATTGCCGCCCAGGTCTTTAAATGTCAGTCTACAGCATATTTGGCCGTCATCCAAAAGGTTTCCAGCGCTATCCGTGCCGTTCCATTGCCGGGTTCCGGAAAGTCCTTCCAGTTCAAAATCCTGCCGTGGTTGGGCGTATTGATCTATAAATTTAATACTTCCGGCTTCCATATTGCTCTCTTCCGCCAGATATGTAATTGTACTGGCATTCTGAGTGCTTCCAGTGGCGGCCAGGACCGGCGAGATATAGCTTGGATAGGTAGAGAGAGCGGAAATACGGGGCGGGATGTTATCAACCAAAACCGTGATTGCTTTACTGGACGTGCATCCCGCTTTATTCCATGCTTTAAGCCGCAGTTGATAAGATATTTCCTCACTGGCGGGTAGATTCCTAGTCTCCCAAATGCCGAGTTCGCCGCTGATACCCTCATTTTCCATGGTTTTTTCCAGAATCAGAGACCAGTTTATCCCATCTTGACTGTATTCCAGGCTATAGGAATGTGTCAGAAAACCGCTTATACTCCCGGTAATTCCGGCGTTCAATCCAAAGGTGTTATTACTGGGTGCATCCAACACTATAGAAGGCGGAGTATTGGCCAGGGCTACCTGGATGGATTTTGCTTCGCCCCAATAGCCGTCATTATCCCGGGCCTGAATTCGGATAGTATAGTAACCGTCCTCTGGCCGGGAATTATTATGATCCAATCCGTTCCAGGCCACGGTTTGATCTCCGGGATTTTCCAGCGCCTCGTTTTTAAGGTTTTTTATTACAGTATTGTCTTTATTTACCACCTCGGCCTTGACATAGCCGGCTAGGGAAAGCGAGTAATTGACAATTGCGTTTTTCCCCGAGTATATGGCTTCGTGATTAATTGACGCAATGGTCACCACCGGCGTTTCGTGGATGATTACCGGGCAATATTTATATACCCACTTGATGGAATGTCCGCCATAAGCATTCATGTCCCGGGCTGTGAATTCAAAACAGTATGTACCCCCAGGCAGAATATTGCCGCTATCGTCTTTGCCGTCCCACTCTGCTTTATTCAAGCCCAGGTAATGGAGTTTTTCCGGAGAATATATTTTACGCACGATATTATTCGCGGCGTCCCGCACTACCAGGCGAACGGCTCCGTTATCTGTCAGCACGTATTTAAGCGTGGTGGTCTTGCGGTCGCCGGAAGGAGGGTAAAACACACTCGGCACGGCTTCAATGCGCTTCACGTTCATGCCCAGCCGGAATAGCTGGATACGGTCTTTCTCGACTGTCACGGCCTTGTGAGGATGATAAAAACCGTCTTCCGTAGGAAAAATGCTTATGCCCCTTAATTCCCTAAAAGGACTGCCCGGATTGCCTCGGTAGGTATCAATGTAATTCAAAGACTGGTCAAAGAGATATATTTGATTATGTTTCTCATCCACTACGTAAACCTGGTTATGATCAGCGGCCAGATCGGTAAAGAGGGCGTCCTTTGGCACTGCCCCGCCCCGGCCGACCTGTCTTTCAAAACTTCCGGTATGGTAATTCAGGCGCTGAATCCGGCCGTTTCCCGTATCTGCCACATATATTCCGCCCATGATGGCGATGCCCCGGGGATGCATGAATTGGCCGGGTCCGCTGCCATATCCGCCTATGGTCCGAATATGATTGCCGTCAGCGTCAAACTCCTGGATTCGGCTATTTCCGTGGTCAAGTACGATAATATTGCTGTTTGATTCAGTAATCAGTGCCAAATCTAAAGGGCTGATAAATTCACCATCTTTACGTCCAAGTCTTCCAAATGGTTTTATCTTCACAACTCTCAAACCTTTATTTTCAATCACTGCTTGTAGTTTCACAATCCTGTGATTGCCGGTGTCTGCCACATAAATTTCACCTGTTTTATTAGCCACTATAGATCTCGGAAAAGAAAAACTCCCATCTGCGCCATGATGTAATATGCTAAAAAACTCATCGGAGGAATTGTAGTAATTCCACAATAATTTTTGAAATCCGGCATCCAGGATAAATATGGTACCGTTAAATAAAGGACTAATGTTGGGAGTTGGATCGCCATCAATCCTGACTCCGCCAACAGCGCTTAAAGTACCGAATATATGGTGATTATAATCATCAAATTCTTTTTGATAACGAGGATTATCAAAGGTTTCGCTGTAATACAGGCCGGCAAAAGTATTTAGCGGTAAAAGAGAAATAAATACGAGGGTGATAAACCATCTTGCTATTTTTGGATATTTACAGTATTTCATCATTTATGCTCCAAGAAGAATGTAGATCACAATAAAACTACATCCCATGCCTTTGCTTTAATTCTTCCAGCACCTTTTTGGCTTTCTCGCGAACAGGATAGTATCTGACTTTTTCTTCGCTAATAAAGGCGTTGCTATCTGCTTTTCTCAATGCACGCCGTTCTTCCGAGATTTTATTTAGCTCATTCCTGTGCTTGCGCCTCTCAGATGGACTCATCTCACGGTATTTTAAATATTTTTTAGGTATACTTTCAAAATAAGCATCATTTTTTGCAATGTCTTCTACAATGGAAATGATATCCACGTCTCCCAGAACTGAGAAAAAGTTTAGAATTGCTATTCTTATATGTTTTAATTTGTAATTATTACCCTTTTGATACTTTTGGTTGGTTTTTATTTGATCTTGAATTTTATTTGTTATTTCTAAAACCTTTTTTTTAATATTTTTTCTTGTATCTTTTTTGGCGACATAACCCTTTAATTTTGGCCGAATCATTTCTGTGAATAAATTTATTAAACCTTCTTTTTGCATTCCTGATAAATTATCGTAGTTATCCGCCAATTTATATATTTCGTTCAATACACTATGACCATGAGACAAAATGGCTTTAATTGCTAAATTACCTAAACCAGTATTATGAATTAAATAAGGCAGGACTTTTTCATCGTTAATATTACACGCTAAAATAAAAATTTCACTCCCGTACTGTCCTTCCTCATCTGTGCTTTTATCAATTATACTTTTTCCGGTCATTTCCTCATCAATGAGTTTATAGCAAAGCTTTTTTAAATTTTCAGATAATTCAGTCTCTTTTTTCTTTAACTTATTATTTAAATCCATTAATGCGCCTATGCGAGTTTGAATATCCTCAGACTGTAATTTATAAAAGTATTCTGTATCTGTATCTGTATTATTATTAGTTGATAATTGTGTGGTTGTTGAATAACCCGAACTCACTAACATAATTACAATAAAAACAACAAAAATATTAACGGATATTTTCATCATCACTCACCCTCCATAAGTACTAGTTTTTGTCCCAACCATAATACCAATCAACATGGCCATGTGTATAAATAATCCCTTCCGGTTTTTCTGAATAATCATCTGGAATTTCATTTATATTTTGTTCACTATCATACCTGTACATCTTTGCCGGAACATTTTGATCATATAAATAGATTCTAGAAGGATTATAAGTATCTTTATTTTTTATTAAGAAATTCGCTATTTCCCAATTACCGCGGCTGCTCTGCTGATTCCAATCAAAGGCTTTTCCAAATAAATGTAGTGACCTCCTTGCCGAACTGCCTATCCTTTTATTGCCGGCCGGACAGCGGTATCCACTGGTTATTCTCAATTTAATAGACTGAAATATATCAAGATAAGTATATATTTCACTAGCCTTACTCCACAAGTCATTTACTATCCAATAGTTATGTCGAGCACATACGCCATGCTTTTTATCATTGCCTCTTTGCAACAATAATTTTCCCAGTCCAGTTGGTTCCTCCTGATCAAAATCACCTATTACAGGCACAGATCCTACATCGAAGTCATTATACTCCTGCCTTAATTCAGCAAGATTATCCTGCTGGATTAATAATTCTGTAAAATCTATTTTATTATCTGCAGTTAAAGTAGCTCTTATTACATAAGAGAGCGGATATCCTCTGCCAATACCAGAATAAGGATAGGGAATGGGGATGCTTTTAGGTTGTGGTGTAAAAACATTATCTTTTCCCATAACGGTATTTAGAACCCCGGTACTAATATCGCCGGGATTATTTAAATCTTCAAATGACCATAAAATCAATTCATTCAGTTCAGGAATTTTATTGCTTTTACCTTCAAAAGCAATAAAATCATTGCCTAGAAATTGCGATTGCATATCAGGGAAGGTGAGTTTGATTTCCAATTCATAGTCATAATTAATAACTGGAGTTGGAACAGGGGTGGGTGTTGCCGTAGAACTAGTTGAGGTTGGGCCTTTT
>CBDUZI010000070.1:0-16910 GCA_965371665.1 uncultured bacterium | reverse complement strand
CCTTTTGTAAAGGGGGCAGGGGGGATTTAATCAACAAAACGCCCGCTTTCCTATGCAAAATCCCCCTCAATCCCCCTTTTTCAAAGGGGGAAGAGTGCTCAAAATCCGATTTTGTGCCTAAGTCCGACAGGCTCCTAGGCCTACAAAGCCAGCAATTGCCGGGTATTTTCCACACGAGGGATTAAATTGAGGATAACTACTTTAAAATTAATAAATTTTAGAAACTACCAGGAATTGAGTATTGATTTTTCTGAATACAGCAATATTTTTATAGGTGACAATGCTCAGGGAAAAACAAATCTGCTAGAGGCGTTATATATAATTGGATCGACTAAATCATTCAGAAGAGTAAGTGATGATCAATTATTAAAAATAGGGGAAAATAATGCAAAAATAAGCGCAGAAATAACCAAAAACGGGATAAAAAAGACGGTAAACTTCGATTTTATTACGAAAATAGGCAAAAAAATATGGGTAAATGGAAAAAGCAATAACAAAATATCAAATTATTTAGGAAATATTAATGTAATACTATTTTTTCCCGAAGATCTAATGCTAATCAAAGGAGAGGCGGCTTTCCGCAGACGTTTTGTAGACAGCCTGCTTTGTCAAACTGACAATATTTACTTATCATGTCTTATAAATTTTCAAAGAGTTTTAAAGCAAAGAAATTTTCTTTTAAAAGATATTCAGGCAGGGAAAAAAAATAAAGATGTCCTGGATACCTGGGATGAACAACTTGTGTCTTATGCATGTGTAATTGCTAAAAAACGAGAGATATTGATTAAAAAAGTTAATAAAATAATAGAAATGATATATAATAAGCTAAATACTGGAGAAAAAGTTGAAATACAATATAAAGATTCGTTTTTTAAAGGAGAGGATTTTGGAGAAGAAGAATATGCGAATAAATACAAAAACAAGCTAAAAAGCATGCATTCTGAAGAAATTTGCAAAGGAATGACAATAATTGGGCCACATCGTGATGATTTAGAGATTAAATTAGATGATTTAAATGCTAGATTTTATAGTTCACAGGGTCAGCAACGAACAATAGCTATTAGTTTGCGAATGGCTGAAGTAGAATATATTTATTCAATTTTTTCCGAATATCCCATTCTTTTACTTGATGATGTATTCTCTGAATTAGATGATAAACGAAAGGGATATTTAATTAATATGATACAGCAGGATATTCAGGTTTTTTTCACAGGGACGCGAGAGTCAGATTTTTCACAAATTATTCCCAGGGCGCGTGTTTTCAATGTAGATCAGGGGAAGGCGGTCATTAGTAAAAATGTATAAAAAATCAAGAAAAAAGGGGGAACGAAAATATCCGGAGAAGGTCGGATATCTGGTTGAGAGTCTATTGAAAAAATGGAAAAAAAACGTTAATCACAGAGAATTAATCTATACAATTGTTTGGAAAAAAGTTGTGGGCGAACAGGTTGCTAAACACACCAAGCCTCTAAATATTATTAATCGCCGCTTAGTGGTTTCGGTGGAAAGTGCGGTATGGATGAATGAGTTGACTTTTATGCGGGAAAAGATTAAAATCGAGGCTCGAAAAGTATTTGGGGAATACGGCATACATATTGATGAGGTTATTTTCAGGCTTTAGCTGTATCTGTTGCGGATGTATATTTTTTTAAGATTGTCATTCCGAACCCTTTGCATGTCATCCCGAGCCGTAGGCGAGGGATCTTTGCGCATACTTAAAAATGTAGTCTATTGCTATATTCCAAAGTCGGCTCAGGACAGGCTCCGTGAGGAATCTCCACGAAACCCGCTTAATTAGCTTAGCAGGTCTCCGGGAGATTCCTCGCCTCTACATTCAAATACACAAATGCTCTGAAATTTCGTAAAGCGAAATTTCCGGGAGGCAATTAATGGTAAAAAAAGCGGATAAACATAAACCAACAGAAAAAAACGAGAAAAACCAGCAATTACCCACCAGCCAATTGGGTTTTTTCGAAGAAAAGCAGAAGAGCCGCCGGCTATCCAAGCCCCCAAAAGCAAGCGGGCGAATAAAGCAGAAAGATAATGAGGAATTAGGAGTGTCGCTAGCTGAAGAAAAAATCACAGAGCAAGACCGTGAATTGGCAGGGGAAATGGCGGAACAATTATTATCCAAGTCAAAGGACAATTTACCGGTTTCCCCGGCGGCGGAAGGGGATTACGGCGCCGATAAAATTACGGTTTTAGAAGGCCTGGAGGCGGTACGTCGCCGGCCGGCCATGTATATTGGCAATACGGCTTCGGAAGGGCTGCATCATTTAGTTTATGAAGTCGTAGATAACTCGGTTGATGAAGCGTTGGCCGGTTATTGCACGGAAATTGAAGTAGTAATTCACGCTGATAATTCTGTCACGACAAAAGATAATGGGCGCGGCATTCCGGTAGAACGTCATGCGCATAAAAAAAAGTCGGCGTTGGAAGTGGTTATGACCATGCTCCACGCCGGCGGAAAGTTTGATCATAAAGCGTATAAGGTGTCCGGCGGATTGCACGGCGTTGGGGTTTCCTGCGTAAACGCGCTTTCAGAATGGCTGGAAGTTGAAGTCCGGCGCGGTGGTAAGATATATACTCAAACTTATGAACGGGGAGTACCCAAAACCAAAGTTGAATGCACCGGGGTGACGAAAAAAACCGGAACCAAGGTCATTTTTAAGGCGGATCATAAAATATTTTCAGTTACCGATTATTCCTTTGATACTTTAGCCCAGCGTCTCCGGGAGTTGGCCTTTTTAAACCAAGGGATAAAGATCAAACTTACGGATGAACGCGGTGAAGAGGAAAAAACCCTGTCCTTTTATTATGAAGGGGGAATCTCTTCTTTTGTGAAACATCTAAACGCCAATCGCAATGTTATTCATCATTTCCCCATATATTTCACGAAAGAGAAAGAAGGGTTCTCCCTGGAAGTGGCGATGCAGTATCATGATGGTTACACCGAAAACATCTATTCTTATGCCAATAATATCAACACCGTGGAAGGCGGCATGCATTTAATCGGATTTAAATCAGCGCTAACGCGCAGCGCCAATGATTACGCCCGTACCCGGAATTTAATAAAAATGGATAATATTTCCCTGCAAGGCGAGGATATTCGCGAAGGCTTGACCGCGGTTATTTCGGTAAAGCTGAGCGAGCCGCAGTTCGAGGGGCAGACCAAAACCAAGCTGGGAAACAGCGAAATAAAAGGCGGCGTGGAAGCGGCAGTTAATGAAGCCTTGAGCAGCTATTTTGAAGAAAACCCCGGAGTTACCCGGCGAATTATTGACAAGTCTGTAAATGCGGCGCAAGCTCGGGAGGCGGCGCGTAAAGCGCGCGAGATTACCCGCCGCAAAGGAGCTTTGGAAAATGACGCCCTGCCGGGCAAATTGGCGGATTGCTCGGAAAAAGATCCGAGTCTGTCAGAGCTATATTTAGTGGAGGGAGATTCGGCCGGAGGTTCTGCCAAGCAAGGCCGTAACCGCAAATTTCAGGCGATTTTACCATTAAAAGGGAAGATTTTAAATGTGGAGAAAGCCCGGATTGATAAGATTTTAAATAATGAAGAGATACGTACGATTATAACGGCCCTGGGCTGCGGAATCGGGAAACAAGAATTTAATATTCAAAAAGCCCGTTATCATAAAATAATTATTATGACCGATGCCGATGTGGACGGAGCGCATATCCGCACTTTATTATTGACCTTGTTTTTTCGCCAGATGTGTCAATTAGTTGAGCATGGTTATGTGTATATTGCCCAACCGCCTTTATACCTGGTAAAACGCAATAAGGTGGAGCAATATTTGGATAATGAAGCGGGGATGGAAAAATTTTTAATCAAGGCCGGAATTTCCGAGGCGCGGTTGGAAGAGACAACTAATGGCGCAAAGAAACCGGTGATTTTACAAGGTGTGAAATTGCAGGATTTTATCGAGAATATCAGCGAGCTGTGGCAGTTAAGTCCCAAGCTGGCCAAAAGGGGTTTAACGCTAGACGAATATATCCATCTCCGGGCGGAAAACAAGAAACTGCCAATGTACGAAGTGCCTACGCCGGAAGGCCCGCGCTACGTTTATAGCGAGGAAGAATTGGAAAAATTACTTGCCAAACTTAAACGGGTGAAGCAGAACGCGAAGAACCAGGTAAAGCCGCCGGTCGCAGAAAATGGTGAAGAAGAGGCCCCCTATGTTTCGGTAAAGGATATTGGCGAATTACGTTTGGCCGAGAGCAAATTGCAGAAACTGGAAAAAAGCGGCATTAATATAAAACAACTTATGGAAAAACAAAAATTAAACAAAGAGCAGAAAAAAAAGCAACCTCTATTTGAATTGGAAATTAATGGGGAAAGACAAGAAGTGCTCTCCATCGATCAATTAGTCGACAAGATCAAGACCGCCGGCCGAAAAGGGCTGAATATTCAGCGTTATAAAGGTTTGGGAGAAATGAATCCCGGGCAATTATGGTCTACCACCATGAATCCGGACAACCGGATGCTCCTCCAGGTAAAGATAGAAGACGCTGCGCGCGCGGACGAAATATTTACCGTTTTAATGGGGGATCAAGTCGAACCGCGCCGGCGTTTTATACAGAAACACGCGCCGGAAGTCAAAAATTTGGATATTTAAAGGAGAAGGATAATGCTGGATCGAAAGCTGATCCGGGAACAGCCGGACAGCATCCGCCGGGCGCTGGCGGACCGCAGTTGCGAGTGTAAGCTGGATGAAATTTTAGAGTTGGAAAAGCTAAGGTGTGAATTAACCAGCCAGGTGGAGCGTCTTAAAGCCCGGCGCAATCAGGCCAGCGAACAAATTTCCGCCGGGAAGAAAACCGGCCAGGATGTCCAGGCTGAGATTGTGGCTATGCGCGGAATTAGCGGAGAGATAAAGGTATTAGACGGCCGGCTTAATGAGGTGGAAAGCCGGCTGGACAATGAATTGCTGCAAATCCCGAATATTCCGCACAGTTCAGTTCCCCGGGGGGATGAGCGGGCTAATCAGGAAGTGCGCCGTTGGGGAGAGCTCCCCCAGGCTAAATTTGAATTTAAACCGCACTGGGAGCTGGGAGAAAGTTCCGGAATACTGGATCCTGTCCGCGCCGCTAAAATAGCCGGAGCCCGCTTCATGGTTTATCGCGGAGCCGGAGCCCGCCTGGAACGAGCTTTGATTCAATTCATGCTGGATATTAATATTGAGGAAAGCGGGTATACGGAAATTTTTCCGCCGCTGCTGGTTAACCGAAAGGCTATGATCGGCACGGGCCAGCTTCCCAAAATGGAAAATGATATGTTCCGGCTGCAGGCGGAGGAATTGTATTTGATACCCACCGCCGAAGTGCCGGTCACCAATCTGCATTGCCAGGAAATACTTAAAGCCAGCCAATTACCCATCAAGTATGTGGCCTATACCCCGTGTTTTCGGCGCGAGGCCGGAAATTATGGTAAGGATACCAAGGGCATTGTGCGGCAGCATCAGTTCAATAAAGTAGAATTAGTAAAAATTGTCCGGCCCGAAACCGCTTATGCGGAATTGGAAGATTTAGTGCGGGATGCGGAAAAGATACTACAGAAGTTTGAACTGCCCTACCGGACAATGGTTCTTTCCACCGGTGATATGTCTTTCGCTTCAGCCAAGAGCTATGATATAGAAGTATGGCATGCCGGAGCGCAGAGATATTGGGAAGTATCTTCATGCTCGGTGTTTGGGGATTTTCAGGCCCGCCGCGCCAATATCCGCTTTAGGGATGAGGCGGGGAAAGTTCAATATTGCCATACCTTAAATGGTTCCGCGCTGGCAACCTCCCGGTTGCTGCCGGCGATTATGGAAAATTATCAGGAGGCTGATGGCAGTATCAACATGCCGTCGGCTTTGGTTGCCTATTTGGGAGGAAGAAAAAAGATAACCCCGGAGGGCGAGTGGGAGTAAAGTCCACCAGACCCGGAAAAAACCTGCCGGAGGGCTAGCCTAACTGGTAAGGCAGCAGACTTGAAATCTGCCGTCCCTCGGGACTTGGGGGTTCGAGTCCCTCGCCCTCCGCCAAATTGGGAACGCCGAGCTCCAGCTCGGCAATAAACCCGGCAGACACCTATTCCCTGACAATTTGTGCGCAAAACAGTTAATGTATATTTGGAGCAGGAGGCTTTTGGTAGGGGCAGGCCCCTGTGCCTGCCCTGAGAATGTCAAATCCATAAATAGCCCCCTACTATTATAGAAGGGCGATGTCGCTTCCCGTACCCAAGGGAGCAATAATCATTGATTGACGCAGGTATAAATTTAATATATATTATAAATAAATAAAAATTGAGGCTAAGTAATCAAATATGGGTAATGAAAATAGTAATTCTATATATTCCTCTGACCTCCCCAGCTATAAAAAACCTCCTGTAAATGAAGTGGTTTGTGGTATGCGATTCACAACTCCTGCTGAATTAAAAGTCCCTCATTTAGGTCTATTATGGGACAAATTTCGTAAGGATTATCCAAAGATTCAACATGCCCCACCAATTATGGAAGGGGGTAATTTACTAGATGTTGCTGGAGGCGGGATACCTTTACCGAGAGTCTGGTTTTTAAATCAAGATGACGATCAGCTAATACAATTCCAATTTGATCGAGTCTATTTTAACTGGAGAAGTCGGCAAAATCTTTATCCGCGATTTAATCACGTTATTGAACAATTTAGGAATGTTTATAATACTACAAGTAGCTTTTTTAAAGAATTTGAGTTAGGCAACCTAATTCCGAGTGAATACGAATTAACTTATGTAAATCATATCGTTCAAGGTGAAGGATGGGAAAACATTGAAGATGTATTAAAATTATTTACAGACTTTACTTGGCAGCAACGGAAAGATCGTTTTTTACCAAACCCCTTAAATGTTGCCTGGGCTTCGGAATTCCCAATCGCTGAAAATAATGGTCGTCTTATCATTACTTTAAAAAAAGCTACACGAATAGAAGATAATAAATCCTTATATGTTCTTGAAGTAAAGGCCAAAGCGGACGCATCTTCAAGTAACGTTGACTTGTATCAATGGTATGACATAGCGCATCAATGGATTGTCAGGGGATTTACTGACGTAACAACGGAAAATATTCAAAAAAAATGGGGAAGAGAAAAATGACGACTGCAGTATTAGCAAATCCACATGGATGTTTTGATTCACCTACGGCAAGTAATAAGTATGGCGATACACCATTGGAATATATGATTTCACAACCTTCAGCCACTGTTTGGAATAATGTTTCCTCTCAAAGCACTGTTAATAAGCCTAACTACAGAAAACCAGTAGTACCTGACATTGATGATGTCACCACAAATACATGGTTAAAAAGCGCATTTGGAGTTGGATACGCTGCGGAAAAATTCAGAAGATTGCTTGAGCAACTTATCAATTCAATATTAATTCCATATCGTAATGAATTAGCAGAAAGGATTTGTGATTTATACCAAATGGCTATTGAAGAAGATCCCGAAAGTGGGGGTATCTCTGGAGATTCTTTAAATAATTTTACTAAATTTATGAACTCGTCTAAGCTGAAAATGCTTCCTTCAATTTCATTGACTGAAGATAATAACATTTACGCATCATGGAAAAAGGGAACCGGCCATGTTTTTAGTATATGTTTTTTGCCAACCGGCGATGTTCAGTTTGTTGTGTTTATACCAAATAGTCAGGACCCAGGTAAAAAAACCAGAGTCTCCGGTAGCACCACAATTGAAAGCCTTATGCAAACGGTAGAATCAAACGTAAGGGATTGGCTTATGGCATGAGCAAGCAGTCAGTCCCTGAGCAAGATCATGTTTCAAGGTATTGTAGCCCAAAGCAGATTGATGCAGGAACGATTCAAGCTTCGGCATTTATCCTTAAAAAAACTGAAGAATTTTTATCAGTGAATTGGCTTGAAAAGCTTTGTCCATCGAATAGAAACGACCAAATTGAAGTTCTTCGAAATACTTTTCGTAAAAAAATTTTTTCGCTTAGAGCAAATGGTAAGTTTGCGGTTTTAAATGTTGGGGCTATTTGTAATAAAATAAGAGCGGAAACGACGGATAATCGTGATCTGCAAGTCACTTATCAACCAAAGCCTGAGGATAATTCTCATTGTAGTATTTCTAACCTGAAGCATGATGATGTGTTAATTGCTGAATTGATAGTTGAAACGATAGATGAGTCTTATCCAGCTATATAGCAGTAGATAATTTGTGAAATTAAGCCACCAATTGCTTGCGACACCAAGTTCGAAACTCGGCCCCGCCAATAATTTTGCGGAGCAAAATTATTAGAGCATTTGAGAGAAGAGATTAGATAGCAGATAAAACTCAAAGGCGGTCAACTATCTACTCTCGAATTTCTGGTTTTTATATAATCGATTTTCCCCTGTCCCGAACATTGAAAGGGAGCTCGCTAATCCAATCTCCCGTCATGTGACATAGAGCAGTCCACAGTATTCTGGGAACGCCGAGCTCCAGCTCGGCAATAAACCCGGCCGGCATCTATTTCCCAACAATTTGCACGCAAAACAGTTAATGTATATTTGGGGAAATTTTCCTAGAGGGCAGGCCTCCTTGTCCTGCCTGTCCTGAGCGTAGCCGAAGGGAGCGAAGTCGAAGGGCGTGCCTGCCCTGAGAATATTAAATCCTTAAATATGGGGCAACAGTTGTAGCAGGGCGATGTCGGGACAAATCTCTTGATTGACACAGAATGTAAAGTCTTCTATTATATGTGCTTTACAGGTGTTCCGGTTAAAGCGAGACAGATTCAAATCCTCCGGCCTGCAGGGCGGAGGATTTAATCCGCAAAAACAAAAATTATGGAGAGGTGGCCGAGTGGCTGAAGGCAGCTGCCTGCTAAGCAGTTGTACCCTTTACTGGGTACCCAGGGTTCGAATCCCTGCCTCTCCGCCAGCGTTTTGCTGAAGCCTGCGGCTGTCAGGCCTGAAATAAAGAGATATTTTAACAGGAACCTAGGAGCTTGAGGAGAGAATAAATGACCAAACTAGTTATGTTGCGGCACGGGCAGAGTACTTGGAATCTGGAAAATAAATTCACCGGCTGGACGGATGTTGATTTATCCGAGCAAGGAGTAAAAGAGGCGCAATCCGCCGGAAAAATATTAAGGGAGGAGGGATTTGGATTTGACCTGGCTTATACCTCGGTACTCAAGCGCGCCATCCGAACTTTATGGATTACGCTGGATGAGATGGATTTAATGTGGATCCCGGTTTATCGGGCCTGGCAGTTGAATGAGCGTCATTACGGCTCCCTGCAGGGTTTGGATAAAAAGGCTATAGCGGAAAAATACGGGAATGAACAGGTGAAGATTTGGCGGCGCAGTTATTCAATGCGTCCGCCGGCGTTGGAGTTGGATGACCCCCGGCACCCGAACCAGGAAGCGCGCTACGCCGCGTTGCTGCCGGAGGAACGCCCGGCGCATGAAGCGCTGAAAGATACGCTGGAGCGGACGTTGCCCTATTGGCAGAAGGAAATCTTTCCCCAATTGCAGGCCGGAAAGAAAATATTAATAACCGCGCATGGCAATTCCCTGCGTGCGTTGGTAAAGTATCTGGATAATGTGTCGGACGAGGAAATTGTCCGGCTTAACATCCCCACCGGCGTTCCGCTGGTTTATGAATTTGATGAGAGATTCAAGGTGCGCAAGCATTACTATCTTGGGGATCAGGAAGCTATAAAGCAAGCCATGGCAGCGGTGGCAGATCAGGGTACGGCCGGGAAAGCAACCAAACAGGGGATTTAAGGCAATAGTATGTATGATACCCGGAAAAAGGCTTGATAGCATAAGGATGTTCCAGCAACATCCAAAAATTCCAAAAAAGGAGAAGAACATGGTTAACACAGTTAAAGTTCCTGAAGCATTTGTACCACTTTTTGAAATTGCAGACCAATATGTAGGCAAATTATTCCAGGAATTTGAACGCGATCCCAGCAAAGGAACGATTCATATCGGCGGAGAAAGATATGTCTTATTTCGGGGTGAGAGTTTGTTTGTAGCCTTGTTTGATCAGCTGGAAAAGTCATTCGGCAGAGAGCAGGCGCAGGAATTCATTTATAATATGGCGCGGATTATCGGAAAATCAGATTCCAAAGATTTCGCCAACAACCGGGGCGTTACGGATCCCGCTGAGAAACTCTCGGCCGGGCCGGTGCATTTTGCGTATAGCGGCTGGGCGTTTGTAGAAATTTATCCCTCATCCAAGCCGTCCCCGGACGAGAAGTATTTCCTGCAGTATCAGCACCCTAATACTTTTGAATCCGAGATTTACAAACGCAAAGGCCGGAAGCCGGAGTATCCCATCTGTTTTTTCAGCGCCGGGTATTCAGCCGGCTGGTGCTCGGAAGCGTACGGGCTTGAGGTTCATGCCCGGGAAATGCGTTGCATCGCGCGCGGCGATGACCGCTGTGAATTTATTATGGCTCCTTATGACAAGCTTGATGAATATGAAAAGCAGTTTTATACGAAAAAGGCATAAGGCAGGCATATATGCAAACTGCGAGCGATTATAATGCATTAGCGCAAAAACTGTTTGTTATAGTTAAAAAGCATATTTGTTTTCCCCAAGCGATCTTAACCACACAGTTCAAGCGTATCAATAAAACCGCCCAGGAGATAGCCCAAGAGGATATTCCCGTGCTGGCTTCCTGCATAGGAGGTTCGGTGGCTAATTTTACCAATCCGGACAAAGGCCAGGAAGTGGAGAAAGCGATTTTAGAATTGAAAAAAGAGTAAGCGCCAAACCGCTTTTTCCGAGAGAGCTAATCGCCGGTTAAAGGGAGGACGGACGCAATGTCCGAAGTCACACTTATCATACATGGCTGGAGCGATTGTTCGCTCTCATTCCAGCATCTGAAAAGACACCTTATCAAGCAGGGCATCGGTAAGGTGGACACGGTTCTTTATGCGGATTATGAATCAAGAGAGGATAATATAACCTTCGATGATGTGATCGACGGACTGAACGATCAAATGCATAAGCAGGGCATTATTGACCAAAGCGGCAAAAAACTCCGGGAGATTAATGTCATAGTTCACTCCACCGGGGGATTGGTTATCCGCCATTGGATATGGCGCTACTATTTTAAAGACCGGAACCGCATTGCCGAGTGTCCGGTACGGCGGGTGATTATGCTGGCGCCGGCTAATTTTGGATCTCCGCTGGCCCATCGCGGGAAATCTTTTTTAGGCATCTTATTTAAGGGTCGCTGGAAGATCGGAGATTTCCTGGAAGTGGGGCGCCGCCTGCTGGAGGGATTGGAATTAGCCAGCCCTTACCAATGGCAGCTGGCGCATAAAGATCTCTTTATTTCCGAGCCATATTATACCACGGGCAAAATCCAGACTTCCATAATGGTCGGCTTGAAAGATTATGAGGGTTTACGGGGATGGGTCAATAAGCCGGGCACGGACGGAACCGTGGTTATTGCGGGAACCTCATTAGATGCGGTCAAGCTCCGTCTGGATTTTTCCAAACCGCGCCAGGCGGGCGCCGGAGGGTATTGTCCCCGTGATTGGATTATTAAGCAAGCGGTTGATGATTTTGCTTTTGGCGTGCTGGAAGAAGTTGACCATGGAGGAATTGTCGAGGAAGCGGGGAAGGATAATACCCAAGTCGGCGACTTTCTGCTGGCCGCTCTCCGGACCCGCGGATCCGGAGAGTTCCGGCGGCTGCAAACCCGTCTGGCCGAAGCAACTGAAAAGTCATATGCCAGGACCGGAAAACCGCGATTTCAGCAATTTTTTTTACACGTGCTGGATGACCAGGGAGTTTCCATCCCGGATTATACGGTGGAGTTTTTTATACTTAAAGCCGGCAGGGGTTCCGGCCAGGTGATTTCCCGGCAGACCATGACGAGGAAAGAACTTATTTATAGCCGGAAGGCACATGCGGAAATGACCTCAGGAGTTCATACCAATTCCCAGGATTCCAGTTACCGGCGGCTGCTGGTTGATATCGAAAAGATAAAATCTATTTTAATGGCGGCCCAGCAGGACATGCAGGCCGGAGTAGTATTAAGTATGCGGATTTATGTTCCTGACATAGATAAGGGAATTCGCTATACCAACAAGAATCTGCAGAATATTATATTGTATGATCATCGCGGGGCGGAACCAAACCGGCCGTCGTTTTTTTACCCCAATACCACGACCTTTATGGAAATAAAAATCGACCGTTACAATACTTACGTGAAAATCGGAACGGAAGCGCGCAAGCATTAAACAGTAATCCCTCTTGGCAGAGAATGTGTTATAATCCGGTTTCTACACTTTTTCGTCATTCCGGCGAAAGCCGGAATCCAGAAAATCATTGTAATATACGCAGCATACGTCCTGGATTCCGGCTTTCGCCGGAATGACAACCTTAAAAGAGCTATTACGACACCGTCTCTCAAGGGAGGGAAAAACACTCTTTCCGACACAGGAACTAACTAAAGAAAGGAATTATTATGGTTGAAACTTTGGCATCTTCGGTACCGCAGGATTGGCAAGGACTATATCAATTACTGATTTTACCCCTCACCTGGCTTCCCGAGGCGCAGGGTTAGATTTTGCAGGCGGCCTGGCCGGTGCTGTAACTGCTGGCGGTGGCAATAAATTTCTCTAGGAGTCTGTCGGACTTAGGCACAAAAGCGGAGTTTAAGCACTCTTCCCCCTTTGAAAAAGGGGGCGCACGCAGCGGGTACCGGGAAAGCCCATGCAAGAGCAGACTAAATTATTTGAAGGGATTAAATATAACGTGGATTACCGGGTCCGCGTAAAGAAGGTTTAAGCATGCGCAACTTTTTTTTTCGGCGAGCATTAAATTACTCCGTCCAGAAGGGCGGAGCATTTTATCCGAGAAGACCAGGAGTTTTCTGTCTGATTTGCATGATGGGGACGCTTAATTTTGCGGCCACGGCCGGAACGGAAACCCGCAGGCTGTCGGACGAGGAGATTGTACAAAAAGAGCGGAATCTTTATCCCATGGAGACTTATAAAGAGATTAAGCCGGGGCAATTGGAACCCGGGGCGGAGTTCCCCATTTTGGAGGAAGAGATGGAACCGAAAACCCCGAAAATCGAGAAACTGTATTTTGCTTACAGTGGTTATGGGGAGTTAAAGCCCCTCCTCCAGGGCCTGGACACAAATTCCGCCGAATACCGGCTGAAATATTATAATCGGGATGCGGGGAATATTCAGTCTAAGCTCGATATGGAACTCCAGTTGAAAGCCGGGCTGCGCTATGGTAAGGCATCCTTATTTCTGGAAGGAGAGTTGTCGGCTGAGGCTACCGAGCTTGATCCGCGGCGCCAGGCGCGTTTAATCGAAGCCGGTCTCGGATACGAATTCCTGCCTTCGCTGAAGTTTTATGCCGGTAAAAAGACCCTGGAATGGGGCCGGGGTTATGCCTGGAATCCCGCGGCGTTTGTAGAAAAGGAGAAGGACCCTGCTGATCCCGAGAGTAGACGCGAGGGATATTACATGCTTGCCCTGGATTATACCACGCACTATACAGGAGCTTTAAAAACCTTTACCGCAAGCCCGGTATTTTTTCCGGTTTTAGAGCACGTTAATGAAGAATTAGGCGAGCGACATACTTTGAACTTTGCCGGGAAGCTATATTTCCTTTGGCATGACACTGATATTAACCTGCTTTTTTTAATCGGGGGAAGCCAAACCATTCGCTACGGTCTCGACTTAGCGAGAGAAGTTGCTTCTGATTTGGAAATCTACTGCGAAGGAGCTTATATCCATAATTACCAACAGGAATTCTTCAACCCGGCGGGGCAGGCGGCGGAAAATGTGTTCGGAGCCGGCAGCCTGGTAATGGGTCTGCGGTACGGTTCTCCATTGGCTGCAAATGTTATCCTGGAGTATTATCATAATAGTACCGGCTATAATCCGGAGCAGATGAGAGGATTTTATTCCCTGATTGACAGGGGATATCAGCAATGGAACGCTAGTGGGGATAATACCTGGTTAAAGCGGGCGGAAACGCTGCAAGCGTCCTATACCGCGCCCCACCCCATGCAGGATTACCTGGGACTGCGTCTGGGCTGGCAAGAACCCGATGCCATACGCTATTTTTATCCGGCCATATCGGGGATATATAATTTCCGGGATAAGAGCTTCGCCCTGGCGCCGGAAGCGACCTATACCGAAATCCCCAAGCTTGAGATACGGGCGCTTTGCCGGATATGGGGAGGGGAGATAAACAGTGAAAACGGCGAGAAGGCGAATCCCTATCAAATAGAGATAAGAGCGAGATATTTTTTCTAGCCGTTTTTCTTCAGAGGGCAGACCGAGATTTAATAAGGGAGGAAAAAGAAATGCGCAGAATAAGCAGTTGCGGTTTAGGGATAATGGTAATCGGCCTTTTGGCCGGCTGCCAGGCACAGCCGGGAAGTGCGAAACATGAGCCCGGCTCCCAAGCAGCGCAGGTTTTACCGGACAAAAATTCTCCGGTTCAGGTCAGTCAGGGGATACTGGATTTCCAAGTGAAATCCCTGGAAGGGGATATGGTGCACTTGAAAAAATATCTTGGCAAAATAGTGATGCTGGATCTTTTTGCGACTTGGTGTCCGCCCTGCAAACAGGAGATACCGTTTTTTATTGAACTTCAAAAGGAATACCAGGACAGCCTGGTCGTGGTGGGACTTAGCTATGATCAGACGACAAAGGATAAGGTTCAAGCTTTTATAAAAAAACTGGAGATCAATTATCCGGTTTATTGGGGCAGCCAGGAAATAGCCAAGCAGGTGGGGTTGCGCGGCATACCGCATACCTTGGTCATTGATCAAGCGGGGCGGATAGTAAGTGCCCATGTAGGATATCGGCCCAAGGAAGTGTTTGAGGCGGATATTAAAAAATTGCTCAAATAAAAGAAACCGGGAGAAAAGAGCATGGCGGAAAGAGTGTGTCCGGTATGGATTGGTTATTTACTTCTGAGTCCGCTAAGAAAATTGGGGCAAAATCCCCAAAAACTACTTGGTCCGTATATTAAAACAGGCATGAAAGTCCTGGATATCGGCTGCGCCATGGGGTTCTTTAGTTTACCGCTGGCAGCAATGGTCGGGCCGCAGGGAAAAGTAATCTGCGTGGATATGCAGGAAAAGATGCTCGTGGTTTTAAATAAACGTGCAATCAAAGCCGGACTATCCGCCTGCATTGAAACACGCCTCTGCAGCCGGGAATCTCTGGGATTGAAAGGTCTTGACCAAAAAATGGATTTAGCCCTAGCCTTTGCCGTGATCCACGAAGTACCGGATGTGCCGGCCTTTTTTTCTGAGACACATAAAGTTTTAAAATCACGGGGGCGGTTTTTGATAGCCGAGCCTAAAGGTCACGTCGCGGAGAACGATTTTGGGAAGTGCCTTGCCAGGGCTGAAAAGTGCGGCTTTAAAGTGATAGGACGTCCCCGGATAGACCGAAGTCATGCCGCGCTGTTAGTAAAAACGTGATCTGCTTGGAGAACCTCTGGCCGGCCGTGGGCTTGAGCGCCGCGGCCCTTACCTCGACCGCGTTTATACCCCAATTAATTCTGCGGATACGCAATCCGGGCCAAGCGCGGGTGGCCTACGGAACTTTAGGGGCCTTTATGCTGGGAGCTTCACTTTGGGCTGCCTATGGCGTTCATCTGGGAGATTGGATTATCATCGGGGCGAATATATTTATCATATTGAATCTGGGTGTCCTGGCAGCCGTCCAGTTTGTGCAGGAAAAAAACGGAATCAAAAGAGCAAGATCATGATCCCGATTGGAACGGCCGGTAAGGGAAGAGCGTTTATTATTATAGCATATTGCGTTAGGAGTCCGACAGACTTCTAGGAGCCTGAGCATTTAGTCGGTTTTTTAGGTTGTCATTCCCGAATGTTCGTATCGGGAATCCAGAAAAGCATTATTTTATAAGCATTGAAAAATCCTGGATTCCGGCTTTAAGCATGCCGGAATGACAAAACACACTAAATGCTCAAGCTCCTAGGAGCCTGAGCATTTAGTCGGTTTTTTAGGTTGTCATTCCCGAATGCTCGTATCGGGAATCCAGAAAAGCATTATTTTATAAGCATTAAAAAAAGCCTGGATTCCGGCTTTAAGCATGCCGGAATGACAAAATCGACTAAATGCTCAAGCTCCTAGGTTACGGGAAGCTGTGCCGCTGATTCGGACAAGGGGTGTTATCGTTTGGCAGGCATTATTATTTTGTTGTATTTTTGGGAAAATGAAACAAAATTCCGGCATTGATCTCGGGCGACAGTAAGAGATTGCTCTGGAAACTGCCGGAAACCAAGCCGATGGCTATACCTGCTCCCAAATCCAGGCTGAGAACCTCGAAAAGCCGCCATTGAAATCCAAATGTCGTGCTGAGTTCCGGAAACATCTCATAGTAGATGGAGTAGTATTCCCGATATGTCAGGACCCCATTGGAAAGAGAGAACGAGAATTTTCCCCGAAACGTACTGGTGGATTCCCCGAGGTAATATCTTGTCCCCAGGCATAGTTTAGGCGGTGCTCCGTTAAACTGACTAGACAATAGTTCCAGGGCTCCCATCCCCAGGTATATACCCATGACTTTGGAGGCCATGACTTCAAGATTGATCCCCGCCCTGCCAAAATCCCGTCCCACGCCAAGCCCAATTTTAAAGAAAGTGGGAATGTCTTCAAGGGAAAAACCAGGCTCCCGGACTTGCGCTCCGTCCTGCCGGGCATCGGATATTTGGTTTAAAAAACTCAAAGATATTTTATGCTGGTCGTTCAGCAATTCTGAGAACGAAAAGGCGTAATCGAGCTTTAAATCCATGGCTTGATTCAGGGGATAGGCCAGGCCTGCTCCCAAAGCCAGCCATTTATTCTCATGGTTCAGTTGATACGTAAGCGTCAAAATAACCGCATCTTGAAGAAATACGGCTAATCAGCCATGATG
>CBDUZI010000069.1:0-17009 GCA_965371665.1 uncultured bacterium | reverse complement strand
AAGGGGGAAGAGTGCTCAAAATCCGATTTTGTGCCTAAGTCCGACAGACTCCTAGCGGAACGTTTTACTTATAAATCCGCGGCACCCGTTCCCCGATGGCACATACAATTTCATAGGAAATGGTATTTAGAATATTAGCCATATCATCGGCTGTCAATTCTTTTTGGCCCTGCCGGCCGATCAGCACCGCTTCATCTCCTGCTTTTACGCCCGGAATCCCGGTCACATCAATCAGGCACATATCCATGCAAACCCGGCCGACTACGGGACAGGACCGGCCCCGGACCAGCACCCGGCCCCGGTTGGATAGTCCGCGCGAAAAGCCATCGGCATAGCCTACCGGCAGGGTCGCGATCCAGGACTTGCGTGAAGTAACATAGGTGTGTCCGTAAGAAAGCCCGGTTCCGGCTGCCACCTGTTTAAGTTGCACAATCCGCGTGGACCATTGCAGCACCGGGCGCAAAGGCACGCGCCGCCGCAAGCGGGCCGCCGGATAAAGCCCGTAGAGCATTAGGCCCGGCCTGACCATATTTCCATAGGTTTCCGGAGATTCGATAATGGCAGCCGAATTCGCGGCGTGCACCTGTAATTTCTTCCATCCGGCCTGCGCTACGCTGCGGACAGCGGCTTGCAGTCCCTGGATCTGTTTTCGGAGTAAGTTGTGGTCCCGGCCGTCGGCATGGGAAAAATGCGTAAAAACCCCCTGGATTTTGAGGCCATGAAGTTTATTCCAGCCCCGGATTACTTCCGCCGCCTCGTGGGGTCGTATTCCGATGCGGCCCATGCCGGTATCGATTTTTAAATGTCCGGCGATTTTTCTGCCGGCCCGGCCGGCCGCGCGGGATAAAGCCCGGGCTTGGGATTGAGATACTATGGTTGGTTCCAGCCGCCATCGAAGCACCTGTTCGGCTTCACAATTCTGCGTAAAACCCAGAACCACCAGGGGAAGCCGGACCCCGGCTCTCCGTATTTCCACCCCTTCCGTCACCGTAGCCACTCCCAACGCATCCGCGCCGGCCGCAACCAGCGCCCGCGCGCATGCCACTGCTCCATGTCCGTAGGCATTGGCCTTAACTATTGCCAGAATGCTTATTGACGAACCTACCAGCTTCCGGACCTGCCGAAAATTCCATTGCAAGGCGTTTAAATCCACGGTTACCCAGGTGGGACGTCCCAGGGCCGGGCAAGTCATGCTCCTCCCTCCCCGGGCCGTTGTAATGACATGTTGTCAAACCGGGTATACTGCTGATTGAAAATCAGTTTAATCGTGCCGGTCGGACCGTTTCGCTGTTTGGCAATAATTAGCTCGGAGGTTTTATCGTCCTTTTTATCTTTCTCATAATATGCCTCCCGGAAAATAAATGCTACTACGTCCGCATCCTGCTCAATCGCGCCGGATTCACGCAAATCCGAGAGCTGGGGACGGCGGTCACCCCTGGCTTCCGGCGCCCGGGAAAGCTGCGAGAGCACTAAAACCGGTATACGCAATTCTTTGGCCAGTGCTTTAAGCGAACGTGAAATACCCGCTATCTCCTGCTGACGGTTTTCCGAACGGCCGGCACTTTCCATCATCTGTATGTAGTCCACAATAATCAATCCGATCTTCTGCTCGGATTTTAAACGCCGGGCCTTGGAACGCATTTCCAGAACTGAAATACTCGGCGATTCATCTATAAATATTGGGGCGTCGAAAAGCCGCCCCGCAGACATGGAAAGATGCCCCAGATCGCCCTCCACCAGCCGGCCGGTACGCACGGCCTGGATATCCACCCGCGCTTCCGAACAGAGCATGCGGGTAACCAAGGCCTCGGCGCTCATTTCCAGGGAAAAAACCGCCACCGGTATCTTGGCCTCCATGGCGGCATGCGCCGCAATATTCAAGGCCAGCGCCGTTTTTCCCATGGACGGCCGGGCGGCCAGGATAACCAATTCCCCGGCATGCAAGCCGGAAGTCATTTCATCCAGTTTCTGGTACCCGGTCGGAACGCCGGTAATGTGGGTTTCATGCTTGGAGAGATTTTCCACGACTTCCATGGCATCGTGTATCACGTCCCGGATCTGCACCACCGAGCCATGCTGGCGATCCTGGGAAATGTCGAAGATTGAGCGTTCGGCTTCATCCAGCAACCGGTCGGCTTCTTCGCCTTCGGCGTAGCAACGGGAAATAATATTAGTAGTAGTTCTAATCAGGTTTCGCAGGATGGATTTTTCTTTGACAATTCGCGCATAATGCTCGGCATGGGCAGCAGTGGGAACCCCGTCCGTCAAACCGGTAATATATACCGCGCCGCCCGCAGCTTCCAGGTTTCCCCCGCGGGACAGCAGATCGGTTAAAGTAATATAGTCGACCGGTTCATTGCGGTCATACAGGTTAAGAATAGCGCGAAAAATATGCCGATGAGCGCCTTTATAAAAAGCCTCTTCCTTGAGGACCTCAACCACCCGCGATGTGGCATCCCGGTCAAGCAGCATGGCTCCTAAAGTTGAGCGTTCAGCTTCCAGGTTCTGGGGAAGAAGTTTTTCCGGGGCGGAAACGGGTTGACGGACAATCGCCATCGCAAAGCCTCTTTACACCTGGGCTTCCGTCTCAGGCTTAGGGTCTTCAGCTTGGACCATTACTGTCAAATTCGCAGTAACGCCCGAATGCATTTTAATCGGCACCGTATACGCGCCGGCCAGCTTGAGCGGTTCCTCCAGGTCGATTTTACGTTTATCCACCGTTACCCCGCGCTGGGACAGGGCCTTCTCTATATCCGCCGTGGTAACCGAACCAAAAAGCTTGCCGCCCTCTCCGACCGCCACTTTGATTATCACCGGCTCCGCGCCAATCGCCCGGGCTTGCTCTTCGGCCTCCCGCCGGATGCGCTCTTCCCGGCCTTTTTTACTGTTAAGTTGCTGCGTCAGACATTTTAAATTAGCCGGAGTCATGACTATGGCTATCTTTTTGGGTAATAAGTAATTACGTCCGAAACCATCCGCGACATTAACCGTATCGCCGGCCCGGCCCAGATTTTTAACATCCTCCCGCAAAATTAATTTCATGACCTCTTTCCCTCCGCTTTTATTTTGCGCCAATCCCACCAGGTGTCACATACCCCTAAGAGCGTCATAAAAATAAATAACACCGGAAAAAAAAACAGCACTAAGATCACCCAAAATTTGAAATAGGGCGGGAATTTTTTTTTATCCAGGAAAAACATCAGCACTGCCATACCGATCGCCAAATATATATGACCGGCCACCAGGAGCATATTCACGCCGGCCTGTCTTAACATACCCGGATGCCAGGAACCCCATAAAAATAATGCCAGCCCCCCCAAGAAGAGCCAGATTAATTTATCCGGCACCGTCCACCGGGTGAAAGGCCTGACCGGAATCTTGGCGCCCGGCCACTGCGGAAACATCCGTTTCTGGACGAAATAACTCAAACCGGAAAAAAAAACCGAAAAAATTATTATCCATCCGTATATCGCATCGATAACCAGAACCTGGATCAGACGCACGGCCCTGAGTAATTCTTTTTCATTCCAACCCCCTTGGCGGTAAAACACCAGTGAAGCATCCAGGCTGATGAGGAATTCCTGTTTCCAGATGCTTAAGATATTCAAACCGAAAAAAAATCCGGCCAGCATCAGACCAACCGCTGTTCCGGCCAGGAAAATCAGCGCGCCTTCCAAAATACAATGCGCCGGAGGATAACCCTTGCGCAATTCGTTCCGGATTGCCCGGTTAGTCAGCAAACCTATAATTATGGCGGCTAAAGCCGTTTTTCCGGCAACACCCAGATTGCTCATTAATTAATTCCGCTTCTCTAAAAAATTATGCCGGACGGTCTTCTTTCCAAATCGGGGCAACGGCAGATTTTCTTTAGGCTGCGTTACTCTGCAATATAAGGCAGGAGCGCCAGAGAGCGCGCACGCTTAATCGCCGTGGTCAGGTTACGCTGATGCTTCGCGCAATTACCCGAAATACGGCGCGGGATAATTTTTCCACGCTCATTGAGATAATTTCTTATTTGCGAAACTTTCTTATAATCAATGTCCTGTACTTTATCAGCACAAAACCGGCAACTCTTCCGATGAGGACGCCGTCCCCCCCGGGAATCCCGTGACCTGGGTTTATATTTTCCTGTTGTTGTCACCAATTTATACTCCTCCTGATCCTCGCTGCTAATTTAAAAAGGCACATCCTCATCCGTTAGGCCGGAAGGCGCCGGCGTTGCTCCGGAAACTGAAGCCGTTTCTTCCTTTACGCTGCCGCTGGAATAATCGCCGTCCTCCCCGCTGCTCTTTTTCCGTTCCATAAACTGCACGCGATCCGCCACCACTTCCAGCACGGACCGTTTTTGCCCGTCCTCGGTCTCCCATTGCCGGCTTTGCAATCGCCCTTCAATAAAAACGCCACTTCCCTTGGATAAATACTCGTTGCTGCTTTCCGCCTGTTTTCCCCAGACAACCACATTAACATAGGTGACTTCCTCTTTTAATTCCCCGCTTTGATTTTTATAAGTCCGATTGACGGCTAAACGCAGGTTGACCACAGCCGAACCATTGGGAATATATCGCAGTTCGGGATCGCGGGTCAAATTGCCCATTAATATAGTGCGATTATAATTAGCCATCCTGTTTACTCCTTGATTTCATTGGCCGGCACGGCAGCTTCGGCTTCCGGCGCCGCGGTATCAGCGGGAGATTCAACCGCCGTTATTTCTTCGGAGGTGGATGCAGCTTCAGAATCCGCGGCGGCTTTGGTTCCCCCACCGCCCCCTAAACCAATAATTTTTTTATCCGTAATTTTAGTGGATAAAAATTTAATAACTTCATCGCTGTTTTTTAGAATTCGTTCCACTTCATTGATGCTTTCACCGTTCCCGCGGTACTGGATCAAGACATAATTTGCGGAATTCATTTTGTTCACAGCGTAGGCAGTCTTGCGCACGCCCATTTTCTCAACCTGGAAAAGCTCTCCGTTCTTTTTCTCCAGGCTTTCCTTCAACCGCTCAAGAAGTTGATCTAGCTGCTCCTCGCTAATCGCCGACGGAAGTAAAAACATTGTTTCATAACTCGTTTTCATATTTTCCTCATGGACCTCCATTATCGCAACCCTATATTGTCAACTTTAAGGAAGGAAGATTATCACACCCCGTTTAAATATGCAATACTTTTTGGGGCCATTTTTAGTTTTTTTCTGCCGGCCACAGGATCACCTTATGCAGCGGAAACAATTCTTCTCCGCAGCTCCCTGACCCGCCCGGCCACATCCCCGGACTGCGTAATCCCCGTTACCATGGCAATTTTCCGCGCCCCCCAGCGTAAAATTTCATCCAGATTATCCTGATTAATCCCCCCCATAACTGTATTGGGAACCCGGATGGCCTGGATAATCTCATGCATGCGCTCCGCCCCCAGGTAATTGGAAAAACCGGTTTTGGTGGTGGTAGGATAGATGGGACCGATATTTATATAATCCGCGCCCTGAAGTTCTGCCTGCCGGGCCTCGGCCAGATTATGGGTAGAAACTCCGATAATCAGTTCCGGCGCCTGGCTCCGGGCCGCAGCCAGGGGCAGATCCTCGTCTCCCAAATGAACGCCGTCCGCCTCAACTCCCAGGGCTATATCGAGATAATCATTGATTACCAGCAATACCCCGGCACGGGCGGTCAGCTCGCGAAACTGCCCGGCCAGCCGGTAGACCTCTCTCCGGGTCTTTTCTTTTTCGCGCAGCTGCACGATCCTGGCCCCGCCCGCTATTGCCGCTTGACAGACCTCCCGGCTGCTGCGGCCGGCACAAAATTTTTCCGTAATCACGGGGTAGAGATCAACCGATGCAAATCTTTTGCACCGTTCTTGTCTGGTCATGAAAATCCCCATACCCCGGGATTCTAATCCTGTTTTCCCGGCTCTTTTTTTATAAAATATTATTTTTTTTTCAATGCCTTCAATTTCTTCCGGGCTTTTATAATTTCCGCGCCGGCCCGGGAAGGAGTATGTTGGATGAATTTTTCATAGGCCTCCCGCGCCTCGGAAATCCGGCCCAAAGCCTCGCAGCATACGGCCTTTAAAAAGAGAGCATCGGCTAAACCCGGCTTCAACTCCAGCGCTTGTCCGGCATCCTCAAACGCCGCCTCATAGAGGCCCTGGGCCTGGAGCGCATTGGCCCGGTTGGTCCAGGCTTCGGCATCTTTCGGGTTAAGCTTAATGGCCTCATTGTAATCCAGAACCGCCTGACCGTACTTTTTCTGCGCATGATAAGCATTGCCACGATTGATATAGGCATCCGCATAGGCGTTTTTTACATTGCCTCCCAGGACCGAATTTATGTCCAGGATAGCCGGATCCTGCTTTTCCCGGCCCAGGAGGATTTTTTCCCGGGTTACACTGATGATATTTTTTTTAGAAAACAGGCGCAAGGCTTGGGAATAATCTGATATCGCCGGTTCGAATTTCTTCTGGTTCAGGTAAACATAGCCCCGGCCGGAATAGAACGCGGCATCCTGGGGTGATATCTTCAGCGCCTGGACATAATCATCTATCGCCCGCACATATTTTTTCTTGCTTCTATATATATTCGCTCTCTGAAAATAGGCATTGGCATACTTGGGATCCAGATGCAAGACCCGGTTAAAATCCGCCAGCGCCGGTTTATGCCTGCCTTGGTCAAGGTGGACCAGACCCCGGTTATAATAAGCCGCGGTCATTCCCGGGGCAATAGCTATGGCCCGGGTATAGTCAGCTACCGCCCTGGCATATAGATCCTGGTTTAGATATACATTTCCCCGGTTGTTGTAGGCCCGTGCGTGGGCGGTATTTATCCTCACGGCCTGGGAAAAATCATCAATGGCCTGGTCATACTTGCCTTGTATTTCATAGATCATGCCCCGGTCATAGTGGGCCTGAGCATGCCGGGGATTCAGCGTCAGAGTCTGGGTATAGTCCATGATAGCCAGATAATGTTTACCCCACGCGTTGTAAGCCAATCCCCGGGCATAATATGCTTCTGTATCCCGGGGATTGGTTTTTAAAACCCGGGTATACTCCAAAACCAGCTGATCGTATTGTACCTGGTCGGTACTGGAAGGCGTTTTGTTCGTCCCGGCCAGCGCCCCCAGCGGGCCGAAACCGATCAACGCCACGGTTATAACCATAAACTGTATAAGCCTGTATCGCATAATTTGATGCCTCCTTAAAATTTCATTCCATTATAAGCCGGGGCGGCATAAAATCAGGACACTGCGGGAGATGGTCAGGTTCGATGGCCGGCAGATGAACAATTCCTACCTCACGACACAGCCGCTCTTCCAATTCTTCGCGCAGCATGGAACCTCTCAGCACCATGCAATATGCGGCATACAACCCATCCGCAATCACCAGCCCCAGACGCATTTCCCTGGCCTGAACCGCCACTTCCGCCGGAAAAGCGGCGGGCCGCTCCTGCGCGGGATCTTCCAGCCGGTAATGATTGAAGATCAGTATGCCCTTCCATATCCGGCCGTCCTCTTCCTGGGCAAAGACCGCGTGCTGCAGCAGCTGCTGCAAATCACCGGGCTGGCATGGTCCGGAACGCCCGGCCGTATCCAGCAGGATTTTTCCCTGGCGGGTCTGCATTACCAGCAGGCCGGGGACCGGCGCATACGGCTGGACTGAAAATCCCATGCGCTGCAGCACCTCGGCTGTCACCCGCTTTAAATTTTCGCCATGTTCGAAAAGCAGGGATTTGCCGCGCTCCAGCTTGCGATACGCCTGAAAAAGCCGTTTTTGCTCGCGCTCCGCGGACTTAATGCGTTTTTCCGCCTCGTCGATTTTCTGTTCCAGCTGCTCTTCCCCGGGAACATGGTAAAGGTCCGACCAATCCGGCGCTATGGTTTTGGCCGGCATCCCCTTGGCTTCTTCGATCAGTAAATCTATTCCTTGTTCCAGGGAAATCTTATTCGGCGGCGGCAGAAGATGAAGGCTGTCCGAAATAAAACGCATCTTTATTCTTTCCGATCCACGCTCCCGCTGCCGAACTCCAAAGCACAATGAAGCCGCCAGGGGCTTGCCATAACGGTTGGTGGCCAAGGGAAGACTCTGCCAGAACACTTCTTCATCCGGGCCCAGTTTCTGATCCCGGCGCAGCCTTTCTTCTATATAATAAAGACTGGCCGTAGGGTTTAAATAGCATTCCCATCCCGAGACCTGGCGGAGATAGTCCTCAAACTTTACATCGCCCTCCACTAAAACCGTTTCGCCCCGTATCTCGGTAAATGAAAAACCTATGGGAGACCACTTGATATTTGACCACTCCGGTTCCATGGAACCGTCGGCAAAATAAAGATAGGAACCAAAAGCCATAAAGGGAGCCATGATGCAATAAATCTCTCCCTTGGACATCATGAGATCAAAGAGCTCGTCACGCATGCCGATCAGACGCTGCTTATCCCGGCGCGAAAGCCGGACCAAAGTTGCGCGATCCAGGCTCGGCAGGTTGATAATTACCACATCGAAATCCGTCAGGTTCGGCCACTCGTCCAGCCATCCCACGGTGGTCGCGGCCCGGGCTGTTTCCGCCCCTATCACCAGGACGCGGCGCTGACGGGAATCAAGACGGTAAAAATCGCGTCCGCTTTCTTCGGCCTGCCATCCGGCGCCGGTTTCGGCTATCATCTGGGCGATATTTTGCGAGCGTACCTTGCGGCCGTGCATACTTGACTCCTTCACACGTTTACATGCTTTCCGGGGCAGAAAGCCCCAGCAGCGAGAGCCCGTTATGGAGCACCCCCCGGGTGGCATCGATCAGTGCCAACCTCACCCGGGAACACGGGAGGTCCGAGGAATCCAGAACACGGCATACGGTATAGAAACGATGAAAGGCCGTGGCAATATCCCTCAAGGCGAATGCCAGGCTATGGGGCTCCAGCGTGCGCGCGCAGGTTTCCAAAACTTCCGGAAATGCGGCCAGTTCACGCGCCAAGGTTGTCTCCTCCGGCAGAGGAACATTCGCAAACCTAATCGGCTCCCCCACGGCCGGGAAATCAAAACCGTCGGTTAAAGATTTTTTAAGTATACTACATATCCGGGCGTGAGCATACTGAATATAAAACACCGGATTGTCCTCGGTATTCCGGCGGGCCAGGTCCAGATCAAAATCCAGGTGGGCATCCGTACTGCGCATCAGGAAAAAGAAACGCGCTACGTCCTTGCCGACATCCTGGAGCAGATCAGCCAGGGTGACAATCCGTCCGGCGCGCTTGGACATAGCCACCGGCTTGCCGCCTTCCCAAAGATTTACCTGCTGTACAATATGAACCTTAAAAGCTTCCGGCGCGCATCCCAGGGCCTGCAAAGCCGCGCGCAGACGGGCAATATAACCGTGATGGTCCGGCCCCCAAAGATCCACCAGTTCCGTGTAACCGCGCTTCAACTTATTCCAATGATAGGCGATATCCGCCGCCAGGTAGGCCCAATCCCCGTCCGCTTTCCGAAGCACCCGGTCCTTGTCATCTCCCAAATCAGTGGAGCGGAACCAGAGAGCTCCCTCTTTTTCATAAAGACAGCCGCGGGCTTTCAGTTCCTGCAGGACCTCCTCAATTTCACCGGAGCCATGTAAATCCGATTCATGAAACCAGTTGTCAAAATCCGCACCCAAGGCGGACAAATCCCTGCCCTGCGAGGCTATTATACGGCTCACGCCCTGTTCCGTAAAAACTTCAGATATGGCGTCTTTATCAAGCTTTTCCCAGGCGGTTCCCTGCCCGGCCGCGATCTTGGCTGCCAGTTCTTTTACATATTCCCCCTGGTAACCGTCCTCGGGAAAATCCACTGCCTCCCCCCGGGACTCTTGCCAACGGGCATATAATGACCGGCCTAAAAGTTGAATCTGCTTGCCGGCGTTATTAACGTAATATTCGCGGCAGACTTCCAGACCCTGGCTTTTCAGAATACGCGCCAGAGAATCCCCTACGGCCGCGGCCCGGGCGGAGACAATATTCAGGGGCCCGGTCGGATTAGCTGAAACATATTCCAGCAGCACCTTCCGGCCCACGCCCCAATCCGATGTACCATAAGCGGATCCGGCTGAGCGAATATTCATAATTTCGGCCTGAAGCACTTCCAGACTCAGACGCAAATTCACAAATCCCGGCCCGGCCACCTCCACTCCGGCCAGCAGTTCATGGTGCTCCTGCAATTTGGCGGCCAGGGCTTGCGCGATTACGCGTGGCGCTTGGCGCGCCGGCTTGGCCCATTGCATGGCCAGATTAGTGGCATAATCCCCATGCGTGGCCGCAGCCGGCCTTTCCAATCCCGGCGCCATAGATGCTTCGGACGGCAAGATACCCTCCTGCTGCAACTCCTGCACAGCCCGGTTTAGCAATTCTAAGATACGCTGCTTAATATACTTCATTCCAATAACTCCCCGTGATCTCCTCCCACCACCAGGGTGAGTGTGGGATAAGATACTTTACCCGAAATCGTTTGAATGCGCCCTTCGTCCAGATCAAGTATGGCAGCCATGCTCCGGGCCCAGGCCAGATTTTTTGCATTGGTTTTAATAATGGTATTGGCATAGTCGAACGAAGGTGCATTGGTAATATTATCCGCCGAGATCCGTAGTTTTTGCTTTTGCAGCTTTTCTGCCAGGCCTCCGGCCACTCCGGGAACTCCGCAGCCGTTTAGTATTCGGATTACGGGCTGTTGGCCCGCGGGAAGCGAAACCGGGGTCTGGGCGGCCTTGCTTTTAGGTTCAATTTCGGTTACCGGCTTTTTTTCTTTATCCTGGGCTTTCACCTCTGCCCGGGATTCCTTCTGCGACCCGGGCGTAAGCTTACGTCCGGGTGGACGGCCCAAATCTTCCACAACTTTTTTAACCCCTGCGATATCAGGCTGCCAATAAGACTTTCCCTTGATATAAACCGCGCTGCCCGGTAATATCGCCTGACGCCAGGACCGACCCGCCACCTCTCTGATCTCCAGGGCCAGAAAAATTGCCGCCGCCAACGGCAAATCCGTCTCTACTTGATGAACAAATAAATAAAAGGCACGGCAAGTACGCGGCAGCCGGGAGAAACGCATAATCTGCATCATAAAAGCCTGCAGAAACTTTTGTTGGCGCCGGATTCGCCCGATATCACCGTCGCGGTCATGACGAAAGCGGACATAATTGAGGGATTGACGGCCGTCCAGGAGCTGATATCCCGGTTCCAAATCAATGTTCACCCCGCCGGCCTGATCTCGATAACCCATGCGCTTGACAATATATAAAGGCACTCCTCCCAAAGCGTCCACCAGCTTGATAAAACCGGAGTAGCGCAAATGCACGACGAAATGGATTTTCAGTCCCAGCAGATTTTCAATTGAGGCGCGCGTCATGGCCATGGCATAATCGCGGCTGCCCAGAGCATTACCATAAGCATAGACCGCGTTTATCTTCATGGGCCCCCGCTTGGGCAGCCGGATAAGCGTATCCCGGGGTACGGAAAGCAGAGCCAGACGGCGCGGTAAGGGCTGCCAATGGATAAGCATGATGGTATCCGTGTGTTTGGAATAATCCACATCATCCGTACCCAGCACCAGAACATTCAGAGAAATCGCTGAAAGATAAATCGCCCCAAATACCAGCAACCCCAGAATCAGAAAACGCAGTAAAGACCGGCCGGCCGGAAGATCTCCGGCCGGAAACTCTTCCCGGCCCTTGAAAAATAAAGACCACTGTATCGGTTTGCGCTGGAACCGGTTTCGCCGGTTGGCATAACGTTTATTTTTTCGCAGCATTAAATAAAACAGCTCCTCGATTTTTTCATTGCCCTGTTCCGTCATCTCCGCCGCAGATACTACTGAGAAACATTTTTAGCATTATATAGAACTTCGGGAAGATTATGAAGGATAATTTTAATTTTAGGAAGCAGAAATTTCAGCCCTTACGCCGCACCCATAATCGCTTACCCTTTATGGCTTTCCCCGGTTAATCGTTGACATAGCCTTCCGGATTTTGCTATGTTTTACTTAAATCAAACTATGGCTTAATACGTCACCGCTTCATCCCGGATCAAATTACCCGCACTTTCGTGCGGGGAAATTTAATTTAAACCCAGGCCTTTTTTTTCGGTGGTAGCAATGATTTTTGTCCTAATCCTTGGCCGATAATCAGCAAAGAGGTTTCTTGCAATGAGCATGCGTAAAATCTTCTTAGTTCCCATAATTTCTGCATTATTTACATCGTGTAATGCTTATTTAGCTTCCGCCAACGCAGAGGACTTTACTTCCCGGAGCGGTGTGATAGCTTGGGAGGATGCTAAGTTTAGCGTGCATGCAGGAGAAGACTGGCGAATGCCCCGGGGAACACCGCAATGTTCACCCCATGGGGGCTTTTATAATATTTGGGGGCAAACCACAAATCTTAATCTTGCGGTCGTGGATATAATTGCCCCTGCAAGAATAGCGTCCTGGCGCGAGTTTAATCCCCGGGAAGGGAAATATGCTTTCGCGCGAATAGAGATCACAGAAAACAATAACTGGTATCATCTGGGCCTGGATAAAGCACGGGAACTGGGCCAGCGCAGCTTGTTTTGGATGCAAGTGGCTGACGGTGGTGCCGCGGTGCCGCAATGGGTAATGGATAAATATAATGTGCCGTTGGTTCACGGATATGCCGGATGTTCGGGAAGTAGGCTTGGGGATTTGAAGCTGCATGCCGTATGGGAAGCCGGCCCCCGGCGGGAACTGGAAAAAACGATTAAAGCGATCGGCAAAAGGTATAAGCATGATCCCCTGCTGGAATATGTATATGTGTGCTCTTTCTTTTACGGCGGGGAGTTTTTTCTCTCCGGCGGCTTTATCCGCAGGCTGGAAGAGATGGGATACACTGCACAGACCTTGGAGGATTATTGCCTCTGGCTGATAGATACCTGGGCCGAGGCCATGGGGCCGCAAAAATGTGTTTGGGAGGGCCTGGGAGATTTTCAGAACGGTTGTGACAACCAGGCCATGGGCCGCTATCTGGATATGAGCCGCCGGGTGGTTAATTACGCTTTGGAAAAAGGACTGCAGTTCAGAACCGGCTATAACGAGATGCTGTTCAATACCATACCCGTTAGTTTGATCGGGGATACCTGGGATGATAAGGGCTATATACGGCATCATGGGCTGCCTGTGAAATTTCTGGGCGATGAAATCGAAGGTCAACGATTGCTCTTGGATGACTATATCCGGTTCAAAATGATGACCTTACAGTGCCTTAAAGCCGGATATAATTATTTGATGTACGACAATAATATTTACAATATCCCGAAGGCGGGGCATGCCTATAATCCCACGTATCCCTCGGTTTTAAAGGATGAAACCCGCATGGCCGTTATGCGGGATTACGCGCGGAGTGTTGTGGGATATTCCCCCGGGGACGCGCCGGATGCGTGGTGCGCCTTGCGGAAAATGTACTCCATCGAGAGAAAGCTGTATCGGAAAGATGATCCTTATAAGCGCCCGTATATGGAAAAACCCAGGGGGAGTCCGGTTAAAAACTTTGAGCGTTTCCTTTATCAACGCGACGTGGAAGCAGGCATGACCCGGCCGGCCATGAAAAGAACCTGGATCTATACTGAGGCGGATGTTAAAAAAGCCAAAACCCTGGGCTGGGAAGGGGCGGTAAAAGCGGGGTCTAGAAAGCTGGCCCTGGGTTGGGCCTCCAGCCAGGATTATACCTACGAGGCCCGGCAGACGGATTGGGCAAGTGGAAATCCTGGAATATATTTTAAAATTGACGAGACTTTTTTTAGTGCCCCGGGACCACAAAAAGTTGTGATAATGGTGACCTACCTTGACCAGGGCTCTGCCGAGTGGGAAGTCCAGTATGATGACGGCACTCAGCCTTACGCCTCGGCCGGGAAGATAAACTGCCGGGATACCGAAAAGATCATGACCGCCGTGTTTCCCATTGAACTGATGCTGTTCCGGGAATCGCAGACTGCCAATATGGATTTCCGGATTAAGGCCAGGGGAGACGATGTTATTATTCAATTTGTCAGAGTTTTGAAAATGGAAACAGCCAGTAGTGGTTATTCCGATCCTTCCGGCTCTTCCTCCCTTCCCATCAAGGTGTTTCCCAACCCGGCCACGGGTTCCCAGGCATTTATTCAGTTCAGTGTGACGAACGTCTCCCGAGTAAAAATAACCATCCATAATATTTCCGGAAAACTGGTGTCCTAGCTTACGGCGCCAGTTTTTTCAGACGGACCTCAGAAAGTGGAATTCAACCTGGGAAACTTGGCCAACGGGGTATATATGGTATGCGTCAAGCCGGAGACGCAAAAATCCCTCGGCTGCGTAAAAATCGCGGTTAAGCGATAACTGGGACAAGAAGTCATGGAAAAATCCGCGCCGTAATCAGAAATCCCAGGAGGAGAATTATCACTGTTGCGAGACGGCTTATGGTGCCTTTACCCGGAGCTTCCGCCTCCCAGGCCTGGTCAATCAGGAAAAGGTTGACGCCCAGTACCGCGACGGCATTCTCCGCCTGGTTCTTCCCAAGGCCGAAGGTTCGCAAACTAAACAGATCACGATTAACTAAGCAAAAAAAGTGCTCCGGAATTCATTTCCGGAGCGCTTTTTTCCTTATGTTTTTATCCTTTCCTTTCGATAATCCTATTATTAATGGACTTTAGGCGCAATTGCCAAAAGTCACAGAAAAACCGAGGACGAAAGGTCGATAACCATGCCTATCCGACAGAGAAAGAAAAATTCTGGCAAGCTTAGTTTGCTGACAAAAATCCGGCGGCAATACCGGGAGATGGTACATGAGGAATTTTCTGAACCTTTGCTGATGGCCCTTATGTTGGCGCTGGGATTAATTATGCTTCTCCTGGCGATCAAGACCTAAGCTGTAAACCAGCAACCCCGGGGACCTTCCCTGATTATTTCCCGGATTTTGCCTGGCGCCAAGGGACATCCCCCTTCATTCATTTTTCTCTCCCCAAAATCACTTGATTACGCTCACCATCCCCACTGATATAGACAGGTCTTTTTATCATCAGTAAAGATGCGACACGGTTTTCTCTTTGGTTTTGACCTCACTTACTTGCTAACCAACGTCCCTGATTCCTTGGCGCTCATTTACAGAGTTCAACTCATTCCCTTTGTCCAGACTTTGCCTGGCGCAAAACTCCGGCACCCATACCTATAATAATTTTACTCGCAGATATAAAAAAAGAGCAGGAATATCGGCTTAAATATTCCTGCTCTTGGTGGTTTTTTTATTAAACTAAAACAGGTTTTTCATCATATCTTTTATTTCTGCCGGCATTTCTTCCCTGCTCTTTTTCGGAGGTTTTTTTCCGGGAAGAGATTTTGTTGATGGTCCGCGGCCTGCCGGAACACCCCCCCCTTCTTCAATTTTTGTCCCTTTCGGTAATTTAAACATATCGTCTGCTATCGTTTTATCAAATGCCAGCTTCTCAATTACGGTGGTAGTTTCCGAAGCCGGGATTTCAGTTGTCACCATGCCTATGCTCATCTTTTGTTTTGGTGTTTTCACAATACTTTTTAGCGGAAAATCCTCTTTTATCCACACCCATTCTTTTACGTCATGGCTGCTTCTATTGCCCATTATAGTAATTTCGTTTTTATAAGTATAAATAGTACATTTTTTCCCATTAACTTTGCCTTTACCGGCTGGCTTAGCATTTTTTCTATTTCGAGCAGATTCAGCAATAATATCACTGCTCAACATTTGACCGAACATAGATTCCATGCCTGTTCCCAGCTTCATTGCCTTTTTTTCACCAGGGGTATAAATATATTTTACTTTTCCATCATCAATAAAAACCATTTTTTCGCCGCTTTGCTGCTCTTTGCTTTCCATACGGTATTTATCGCCTGAAATCCATATCTTGCTTTCCGTTTTAGAAACCTTGCCTTTTTCATCCTTTTGAGTGCTTTTGGCAGTCCAGCTGGCGGTTTTATGCTTAAAACCGGAGTCCCGCATAAGTTGAACAACACTTTTCGACTTGGCCTGACATAATCCGTTTAAACCAAACAGCAAACTAATTATTATAACCACACTTCCAGCTTTTGTTAGCTTCATACTCAATCCCTTTCTTTTTACATTATTATTTCAATACAAATCAGGTAAAGTATAACAACATCCGGAATAATACGTCAACCTCTATAATCCGGCACCCATAACCTTCAAGGCAATAGCCGGTTTCTCAACCAGGGCGTCCTCGGTGTCGCCAGTGGGGGTCATTCGCCGGCCTCCTTTTCTCGCTTCTCAAAAACTGCAAGCCCGGCGGGTGTGATGCGGTAACGCTGTTTCGGGCTGCGAGGTTTGTCAGGGATAGTACGTTCCAGCAAGTCCGCTGAAAGAAGCACTTCGAGGTATTGTTTGCGAAAGTGCTCCCGGTCCTTGATTTCCGCTACGACCTGCAACTCATCCCTGGTTTTTTCTCCCAATGCCGCGGTGTTGAGTATTGCCAAAACTTGCGGGGTGCTTGCGGGGTACATGTGCGGTAGATACCATTGTATCATGGGCCTCATCATATCCGGCAATAGGTGCAATCGGCCGGAATATGGCGCTAAAAAAACTATTGGCGGAAAACTCCGGCTCAGGATATCCTTGATTTCTGGCCCCGTCGCGCATCCGCCGGATGCCCGTACCGGCTTTTTCGATAAAGGCAATGCGGTGAAGCAGATCCGCGATCAGCGGATCGCAGTTGCGGGCAATGTCCTGAATCCGGGCGCGTACCTCGTTGGTATCGGGAATCCCCTTGACCGTGCCGTCATCGCGCACACCCAGCAGAATCCTGCCACCAGCGGTGTTGGCAAAGGCCACCAGTTCGCGGGCAAAGGAAGAGGGAATGTTCTCCTTGTATTCCAACATAACACCTTCCCCCTCCTGGAGCAGGATGTCAAGATCGGCAGCTTTCATGCACTGGCCTCCTCGGTTGATGACATGGTAAATTGCTCCTGCAATGTTCAATCTCTTCTGTCTAGCGTGAGTTTATTACGAACCAAGGCATAAATCTACCTAAAGCATTGAATTTA
>CBDUZI010000068.1:0-17174 GCA_965371665.1 uncultured bacterium | reverse complement strand
TACAGCCCGACATGTACGGCTACTATTACGACAACATTCACAATTACAACGACATTGACAGTTACTCCTGCTTTCACTTCCACTTCCACACCGACAGTTACTCCCACATCGACCGCCACGCCTGTAACAACATCGACAGTTACTCCTGCTTCCACTTCCACTTTCACACCGACAGTTACTTCCACATCGACCGCCACGCCTGTAACAACATCGACAGTTACTCCTACTTCCACTTCCACTTTCACACCGACAGTTACTTCCACATCGACCGCCACGCCTGTAACAACATCGACAGTTACTCCTACTTCCACTTCCACACCGACAGTTACTCCCACACCGACCGCCACGCCCATCATGGCACATGTGGTCGAATGCCAAGCCGCGGACGAGGATTATGTTGATTTTGGCACTATGGAAGGTTTTACAAATGGAACCGATTGGTGCATTATCGAGAAAGTCAAACGTCCCACAGGGGCCAGTGTTGACGGCTGGCATTTCTTTCGCGGCCGCGGCTGGGATGATAAGACCGGAGACGTTGCCATACAGATAAGTGCGACTACTGTTTATGCTTGGGTTATGAGCGGAGGATGGAAAAGTGTCCAATACGACGACTCTTTCCAGGAAAATACCTGGTACACGATATGCCTCCAATACGACACAGCTACAGCCACGCTGCAATTATATATTGACGGTGTGCTTAGGGCTGAAAATAACAGCGTTTCCGCTATGGATGACAGCGGCAATACGAATAAATTATTTTTTGGAGGACAAAATGTAGACCCTAGCTGGGGTCAAGGTGCCCTATATTCTGAAACGGATATTATCATTGGTCATCAGGCCTGGCTTCAGCGTACACTTACCCCGACGGAGATAGAGGCCTATGATGGGAGCAATATGACAGATCCATCTTTATTTTTTGAGACGAACATTGGCGCCACGGGGATAACCGATGACTCGGGCAACGGCCATAATGGCACGAACGGCAACTCGCCGGTGTACTATCTATCAACATATTTGTATGTGGTCGAATGTCAAGCCGCGGACGAGGATTATGTTGATTTTGGCACTATGGGAGGTTTTACAAATGGAACCGATTGGTGCATTATCGAGAAAGTCAAACGTCCCACAGGGGCCAGTGTTGACGGCTGGCATTTCTTTCGCGGCCGCGGCTGGGATGATAAGACCGGAGACGTTGCCATACAGATAAGTGCGACTACTGTTTATGCTTGGGTTATGAGCGGAGGATGGAAAAGTGTCCAATACGACGACTCTTTCCAGGAAAATACCTGGTACACGATATGCCTCCAATACGACACAGCTACAGCCACGCTGCAATTATATATTGACGGTGTGCTTAGGGCTGAAAATAACAGCGTTTCCGCTATGGATGACAGCGGCAATACGAATAAATTATTTTTTGGAGGACAAAATGTAGACCCTAGCTGGGGTCAAGGTGCCCTATATTCTGAAACGGATATTATCATTGGTCATCAGGCCTGGCTTCAGCGTACACTTACCCCGTCGGAGATAGCGGCCTATGATGGGAACAATATGACAGATCCATCTCTATTTTTTGAGACGAACATTGGCGCTACGGGGATAACCGATGACTCAGGCAACGGCCATAATGGCACGAACGGCAACTCGCCGGTGTACTATTATTAAACTGCTGCCTATACCTCGCGGCTGGCCGCATGGGCAACCTAATTAAGTTTCCCCTGTGGCCAGAGTACTGAATGGTTTGATGCAGGGAAGGTGTTTTTCGGGCATTCCCACCGGGACACTCCTTCTTAGTTGAATAAAAAAGAAATTGGTAATAGAGTAAGTCAACTAGGAGTCTGAGCAATTAGTTATAGACACCACCACCCCATCAAGCCCTGAAAGGGCGAAACATCTCAAGGGAAAGTGTTATGGCACAGTCATTATCCCGAATTATTCTTCACATCGTTTTCAGTACCTAGAACAGAACAAAAGCCATTCCTGAAAATATCATATCTGAGCTACATGCTTATTTAGCAGGGGCTTGCAGAAAACAAGGAGCTGAAGCCTATCGGGTGGGGGGTACGTTTGATCATGTGCATATCGCTTGTGCTTTACCTCGCACGTTATCTGTAAGTAAACTGGTGGAAGAAATTCAATTTCCCCGCTTCTTTCGAGCGGGGAATTGGATATGATCTGTAGGAAATCATTATTACTATCCCGCTTCATCCCCGGCTTGAACATGCATGTCAATAATAATCTTCATCTCATGTCACGAAGTCAAGCCGGGGAATTCGCGGCTAACATATTAAAAAGTATAATGTTGATTATGACGAACGTTATTTGTGGCAATGATGAGTATGTTTCGCCCCTTCAGGGCTGAAATCTGTGGTATATCCAAGGACCCAGAGCGTTGCTCTGGGCTATTATGTGTCACCCCGTTGGGGTGGATAACAAAACCCTAAAAACAGATATTTTGGATTTTTTGACAAGCATACTTCTATTCCGACTAATTTTTCACAGCTTCTCAGTAATATGATACACATTCCGGGTTTTTTTAATTGTTTTTATGTTATTCCTAAGGTAAATTAATAGCTCTCAATTACTTCCGGCCTGGCCGGAGCAGGCAAAGGTTAATGAAAAAACTATTTTTCCGATTATTGCGGGTCTTTTTTCAATCGGGCCAACCACGTCCGGTGAGGGCGGAGAATGTTCAGCGCATCCTGGTCATCAAGCTTTGCTGTATCGGGGATATTCTTTTCACTACGCCTTTGTTGCGGGTTCTGCAGATTGCCTATCCTAAAGCCGGTATAACGTATATGGTAAGCTCCTGGTGCGGAGAATTAGTGTCTAAAGATCCCCGGGTGAGCAGTATTATTGAATTCAACGCCTATGAGTCAGTGGGAAGAATAGAGAAGATAAAACGGACGTGGAATGCCATCCGGGCCGTGCGAAAGGGTAAATTTGACCTGGCATTTATTCTGCACCGTACTCCGCTGGCCGGCTTGCTGGCAGCTGCGGGGAATATACCTATTCGTATTGGTTTTGATTGGGAAGGGCGCGGGTTTGCCCATACGCATCCCGTGCCTTTTCGGCCTGAAGCTCATGAAGTGGACCGGAACCTTGACGGCTTGAAATTTCTGGGCCTAAGCGCGGAAAGCCGGAACCTGGACTTGAGCGTGCCCCCTGAACTTGAGCAATCAATGAAAGACTTTTTGAACCAACAGGGGTATAAGCGGGAAGCAGGGCCTTTAGTGGCGCTTTTTCCCGGGGGCGGGATAAATCCCGGTACGGTTATGACTACCAAGCGCTGGCCGGTGGAAGGCTACCAAGAGGTTTGCCAGGAGTTAAGCCTCCGCTTTAAGGCCCGCCTGCTCATGGTTGGAAACGCCCAGGATTCTGAAGTAATTGATTGCTTGTTAGCGGGAATACGGCTTGATCCTCCGGCCATTCGATCTGAGGGAAGGACTTCCCTGCTTATGCTGGCAGCCTTGCTCAGGCAATGCGATTTGTTTATCGGCGGGGATTCCGGACCGTTGCACATAGCTGACGCAGTGGGTATTCCAACAGTATCTATTTTTGGGCCGACCGACCCCAGCCTGCTAGCGCCGCGAGGGTCTCATCACCGGGTAGTACGCCGTATATTGACCTGTTCGCCGTGCTATACTCCGGTCACGGTTCGGAGGCAGGATGTAACAGTCTGCCGGGAAGGGACCATGGCATGCCTGCGGGAAATCAAGGCCAACGAGGTTCTGGAAGCGGCCGGGGAGTTATTAGAAATGAAGGGATTCCATCCATAATGAAAGTGGCCTTGGTGCATGACTGGCTTAATGGGATGCGGGGCGGCGAGAAAGTGCTGGAAGTGCTCTGTGAGCTTTATCCCCAAGCGGATATCTATACCCTGCTCTACGAGCCGGAAAATATTTCCCCGGCTATCCGTGGACACCGGGTCATAACTTCATTTATTCAAAGCCTGCCCCAAGCCCGGCGGTATTACCGATATTATCTGCCGCTTTTTCCCGCGGCCGTAGAGCAATTTGATCTGCGTCAATATGACCTGGTTATCTCATCCTCGCATTGCGTAGCCAAGGGCGCCATTACTCAGCCGGGCACGCCTCACATATGCTACTGCCATACTCCCATGCGGTACGCCTGGGAACAGTATCATGAATATTTTCCCGCGCAAAGCCAGGGACGGCTGAAACGTCTTTTGCTTTCTCTGGCGATCAGCCGTTTACGTGTCTGGGACACAGTGAGTGCCGGGAGAGTAGATGCTTTTATCGCCAACTCCCATCATGTGGCGCGCCGGATAAAAAAATATTATGGCCGGCCGGCCGAGGTTGTTCATCCACCGGTTGAGGTTGAACGTTTCCGAATAACCCGGGAAGGCGGCGGATTTTACCTGGTGGTTTCGGCTTTGGCGCCTTACAAGCGCGTTGACCGGGCCATTCTTGCCTGTAATGAGCTCAAGCTGCCGCTGACTGTAGTGGGGAGCGGGCCGGAAAAAAAACGCCTTCAGCGCCTAGCCGGGCCGACCGTGAAGTTTTTAGAAAAACCCGGAGCCGAAGAACTGGTTGAGCTTTACGCGCAATGCCGGGCCTTTATCTTTCCCGGAGAGGAGGATTTCGGCATAACTCCTTTGGAAGCCATGGCTTCCGGCCGGCCGGTAATTGCTTATGGCAAGGGCGGAGTCCGGGAGACTGTGGTGCAGGGTGAAACCGGGATCTTTTTCGATCAACCCACGCCGGCCGTGTTGATGCAGGCAATCAAGGCGTCCCAAACCATGGTTTGGGAGCCGGAGAAAATCAGGTCGTGGGCCATGCAATTTAATCGCTCCCGGTTCAAGCAGGAACTGGCGGATACGATTAAAGCTTGTCTGGAGAGATCATAATGATTCGTCAAGGCTTGTCCAAATTATTTCATTTCCTTAATCTGGCGGCGGATATCATGGTGTTAAGCGGGGCCTTTGTGGCGGCCTATGCTTTGAGGTTTTCCGGATGGCCCATTCCCCTGAGACATGATGTTCCGGCCTTGATTTTATACCTCCAAGCCCTGCCCATAGTGATCGGCGTGGTCCTGATATGTTTCCAGTATGCCGGGCTTTATATTCAGCGCCGCGGCATTTCAGGAGTGGATGAATTCCCGCGTATCTTTAAGGCCTTGACTGTGGCTTTTTTAATTGTAATCGGCTTGAGCTTTTTCTACCGCCGCGTGACCTATTCCCGTATAGTGCTGTTTTATGCCTGGGGATTTTCAATTGTTTTAACCGTGCTGGCGCGTTCCTTACTGCGCCGGATTCAAGTCAGGCTCAGGCGCCGGGGCGTGGGAATATCGCGCCTGGCCCTGGTGGGCATGACCGAAACCGCCTGTTTCATAGCCGATCAAGTGAGACGATTTCCGGGATTAGGCTACCGGTTGATAGGCTTTGTGACTGATCAGAAAAATGCCGGGCTGCCGGACCAGTTCCCGGGGCCAGGCCGGGAAGACCGGATACTGGGCAGCTTAAATGATTTAAGCAATATTATCCGGCAAGCAAAGATAGACGAGGTTGTTTTCGCCCTTCCGCCAGCCGCGCAAGCGCGGACCGCAGAAGCCCTGCTGACTGCGCAATCCACGGGCGCGGAATTCAAGATTGTCTCAGATTTATTCGGGATTATCACCAATCCCATGACCATGGAAGAGATTTCCGGTATTCCGGTTTTTGCGCTTAAGGAAGCGCCGCTGTCCAAGCCGCTTTCCCGGATATTAAAACGCGGCCTGGATATGGTCTGCGTTGTTCCGGCCATAATTTTGCTGTCGCCGCTTTTTTTAATTCTGGGCCTGGCAATAAAATTTTCCTCAGCCGGACCGGTTTTTTTCCGGCAGGAGAGGGTTGGCCGGGGGAATAAGCCGTTTACTATTTACAAATTCCGCTCCATGCGCCAGGATGCCGAGAGCGCTACCGGACCGGTCTGGGCCCGGAAAGGAGATGTCCGCCGAACCCGGATCGGCCGCTTTTTAAGAAAAACCTCGCTCGACGAACTGCCGCAGATATTTAATGTTCTAAAGGGCGAGATGAGCCTGGTCGGACCCCGTCCGGAAAGGCCTCATTTCGTAAAGCAATTCGAGGATACGATTCCCCGCTACCTGGACCGGCACCAAGTAAAGGCCGGTATAACCGGTTGGGCCCAGATTCACGGCCTGCGGGGCAACACGCCGGTAGAAGAGCGGACCAAGTATGACCTTTGGTATGTGGAAAACTGGTCCTTGGCCCTGGATCTGAAATTGCTTATACAAACCTTGCTGGATGTTTTTCATCATAAAGAGGCGTATTGACTGCAATTCAGATAGTAGCAATACCTGCTGTCATTCCGGCATGATTTTAGCCGGAATCCAGAAAAGCACTGTAATATACGTCAAGATATTTCCTGGATACCGGCTTCCGCCGGTATGACGAGCTTAACGTATCTTTCCACAACAGATACTAAATAATCTTAATTTTTCGGAGGTTAAGCATGAAAATTTTGGTTACCGGCGGCGCCGGATTTATCGGTTCGAATGTGGCGGATGCCTTTATAAAGGCCGGGCATGAGGTCGCGATAGTGGATGATCTTTCTTCCGGAGCCCGGGAGAATATCAATCCCCAGGCTAAATTTTATCAAATGGATATTGCCGACCCGCGGATAGATGAGGTTTTCGGGGAGTTCAAGCCCCAGGTAGTTGATCATCACGCTGCGCAAATCTCGGTTCCATTGTCAGTGGATGAACCCTTGGTGGATGCTCGAATTAATGTGATGGGATGGATCAACCTGCTGCAAGCCTGCCAAAAGCACCAGGTCGGGAGAATTATCTATGTATCCTCCGGAGGGGTAGTGTATGGCGAGCCGGAAAAGCTTCCGGCCCGGGAAGATTTTCCCATGCAGCCGGCATCACCTTACGGTATTTCCAAGTACGCGGGGGAGATGTATCTTAAATTCTTTGCCGGCCGGACTAAAATGAAATACGTAACTTTTCGTTATAGTAATGTTTATGGTCCCCGGCAGGACCCGCACGGAGAAGCCGGCGTGGTGTCTATTTTTATTAAAGCTTTGTTGAGAGGGGAAACGCCTGTCATTAACGGTGACGGCTTGTGTATCCGTGACTATGTTTTCGTGGGTGATGTAGTGGAAGCGAACCTGAAAGCCCTGACCAAGGGAGAAAACATCGCCTTGAATATTGGCACTAACCGGCCCACGGATGTTAATGTTTTATACGAAACCGTACGAACGGTTATGCAAAGCGATACTCAGGCCCAGCATGGTCCTCCGCGCCGGGGCGATTTACAAGCTAATTATCTTGATGCAAGTCTGGCGAAACGAATACTGGAATGGGAACCACAAGCCAGCTTGTCCGAGGGCATTGCCAGGACCGTGGAATTCTTTAAAAACCGCCAGGCTGAACCCGGCCAAGCGCAAGGGGATGCCGGGCAATGAAAGCCATTATATTAGTTGGCGGTGAAGGAACCAGGCTCCGGCCGCTTACGCTTCACAGTCTTAAAAGTACGGTACCTATGTTGGGACACGCCTTTCTGGAATACCAATTTGCCTTTCTGCGGCAGCATGGAATACGCGATATAGTTCTTTCCACCTGCCACAAGCCCGAACTTTTAAGGGCAGCCTTTGGCACTGGCCGGAGATATGGAATCAAGCTGCATTATGCGCCGGAATCCCAACCTTTGGGAACTGCCGGCGCCATCCAAAATGCCGGTAAATTTATTGATCGCCGGGAAACCGTAGTGGTTTTAAATGGTGATATTCTGACTAACCTGAATCTGACACGTATGGCAGCGGTTCATCGTGGGCAGCGATCAATATTAACCATAGGTCTTACCTGGGTGGAGGATCCTTCGGCCTATGGATTAGTCCAGACGAACAAAACCGGCCGGGTTCACCGTTTCTTGGAAAAGCCCAGTCCGGGAGAAGGGGAGACGCATTGGATTAATTCCGGGGTGTATATCTTTGATTCCGCGGTATTTGACCGGATTCCCGAGGGCGTAAGCTATTCCTCGGAACGGCAGCTTTTTCCAGAACTGCTCTTGGCCGGAGAAAGGGTAGGGTCATTCCCCGGGCGTGATTACTGGATGGATATCGGCACTCCGGCTAAATATCTCCAGGCTCATCTGGATATCCTGGAAGGACGGATGTTTATGCTGCCGATTGGTTCGGCCGCAAAAAAAACCCCCAGGCTGTATATGGGCAAGCGATGCCGTTTTCATCCCACAGTGGAAGCAAGCGCGCCCGGAGTTCTGGGCAATGATTGCGTTGTGGGTGAGGAAGCGCGAATCGGAGAATTTTCAGTACTCGGCAGCAAAGTGAAAGTCGGGCCGCATGCCGTGATACAGCACAGCGTGATCTGGGATGGGGTGGATATCGGAGAGGGAGCCAAGCTTTCCGGATGCGTGATATGCTCGGCCTGCCGGATCGGGCGTTTTGTCACTGTGCGTCCGGGCAGCGTGCTCGGGCAGGGCAGCATTATTCCGGATTACAGTGTGGTTTGAACTTAATGCGTGTTATAATAATGCTGTCCTGATTAGTTTCTGTTGTGTGGAAGGGTAGTTTCTTAGATTTGTCATTCCGAACGTAGTGAGGAATCTCCAAGTAAACTTTGAATTCAAGTAACTACTCAGGTATCCCGCCAATTAAGGAAATACGAGGTGTTTTTTAAGGCCGTCACCCCGGCGAAAGCCGGGGTCTAGATGAATTTGCCTTATAAAACCTCTGGATTCCGGCTTTTGCCGGAATGACGACCTGAGTAGTTACGTTATTTCAATATAAAATTAGGTGATCCATGGACAAAATTAAATTCGGGACTGACGGCTGGCGGGCCATTATCGCCCGGGAATTTACCATGGAGAACGTCCGCCGGGTAGCCCAGGCTACGGCTCTGTATTTTAAAGAGCTGGCTACCAAAGATAAGCCAATCATTGTCGGTTATGACAACCGTTTCCTTTCCGAAGAATTTTCCCAAGCTGCGGCCGGGGTTCTTTGTGCCAATGGATTATCCGTGCTTATGACCGGCCAAGCCATGCCTACGCCGGCAATTTCCTGGGGTGTGAAGCATTTTAAGGCGGCCGGCGCGGTGGTCATTACATCTTCGCATAATCCCTTTAACTATAATGGTTTTAAAATCAAGTCCGATTTTGGTGGCTCGGCCCTGCCCGGGACTACCCGGCGGATTGAAACCTTGATTGACCGGCAGAAAGTAAAAAGCCTGGACCTTGAGCAGGCCCGGAAGCGCAGGATTATTAAGCCCGTGGATTTGGAAGCGCCGTATCTTAATAAGATCACTGCCTATGTGGATATGGAAAAAGTCCGGAAGTTTCCCATGCGCATAGTATATGATCCACTTTACGGATCCGGACTTGATTTTCTGGACCGTTGCCTGAAATGGAAGTGCCCGGGAGCCAATTGTTGTAAAGTACTCTCGATTCACAACCGGCGCGATCCGCTTTTCGGCGGATTGCAGCCCGAACCAGTGGAAGAAAGTCTGAGAGATTTAAAGTCTGCCGTACGGAAAAACCGTGCGCATCTGGGAATAGCCGTTGACGGAGACGCGGATCGCGTGGGCCTGGTGGACGACCAGGGGAGATATATCACCTCGCATAAAATTCTGGGTCTTTTGCTCCGACATTTTATTAAGCACCGGAGAGTAAGCGGGCCGGTGGGCAAAACCATATCCGGAACTTTTCTGATCGACCGGATGTGCGCGGCTTATGGTCTGGAATTGCGGGAAACTCCGGTGGGTTTTAAACATCTGGGAGAGCTGATTTTAAAGGAGAATTTTATGCTGGCCGGGGAGGAATCCGGAGGCATGGGATTTCAACATTATATTCCCGAGCGCGACGGGGTGTTGGCCGGATTGCTCCTGCTGGAATTGGCGGCCATGGAACGCCGGCCCCTTTCCTTGATTCTAAAAGAGATGGAGAAGGAATTCGGTTGCTTTCATTATAATCGGCTTGATCTCGGTTTTCCTTTGGAAAGGCGTACGGTTTTGCTGAACGGCTTGACCGGCAATCCGCCGGCTTCAATGGATCAGGCTCGGGTAAGGGAGATCAAGGACTTTGACGGCGTGAAATTCATCCTGGAAGACGATTCCTGGCTGCTGATCCGGCCTTCCGGCACCGAGCCTTTGGTGCGGATTTACGCGGAATCTCCCCAACCGGCGCGGGTGCGCCGCCTGCTGGAAATCGGACGGCGATTGGCGTTTAAGTATGCGAAAAAATAAACAGGGGTTAAATTTATGCCGGCAACAATAAACTGGCAGGAAATCGCCTGCGAGGCCTTGCAGGTTCTGATCCGGGCCGGGTGCGATTTTGCCGATGTATTTATAGAAGAAAATCATACCTCCAGGATTAAGATTGAAGCCTCGCGGCCGGATCAGATTATTGATCAGGGCGAATTCGGCGCCGGTCTCCGAATGGTGCGTGGCGAGGGTACTTTTTTTGCAAGTACCAATAATCTAACCTCCCGCGGACTTCGGGACGCGGTTCGGGAACTGGTTGGCACGGCCGATGGACAAAGCGAAGCAGAACCAATAATTTTGAAATCCCGGAGAAAGCCCAGGTCGGCTGGGCATTCACCGGCTGCGCTTCCGCTGGATCAGCGGCTTGAATTGGCCATGCAGGCGGAAAGAGCCGCGCGCGGATCAGGGCCTTTAATCCGCCAGATTACTGTTCTGTTGAACGGTTTCACACAGCGCATAGGTATAGCCCGGTCGGATAATATTTGGTGCGAGGATCAGAGAGTCCAGGTCATACTGGGGGTTAATGCCGTAGCGGGCCAAGACAATGTCATGCAGACCGGATACGAGGCCATAGGCGGCGCCCGGGGCTGGGAATTTTTTCAGGACCAGGATCCCGGCGAAGTAGGAATGAGAGCCGGACGCCGTGCCCATATGCTGCTGACAGCCCGGCCGGCACCCAGCGGCCGCATGACCGTGGTGCTGGCTTCCGAGGCCGGGGGAACTATGATCCACGAGGCCATTGGTCATTCTTTGGAAGGAGATTTGATAAGGAAGGGGCTTTCACCTTTTGGCGATAAAATCGGGCAGCGTGTGGCCTCGCCGCTTATCAGCGTAGTGGATGACGCGACGTTGGAGGGATGGCGGGGTTCTTATGGGTTGGATGACGAAGGCACGCCAGGGGAGCGAACCTTGCTGGTGGAGCGGGGCGTATTGCAAGGATTCATGCATGACATACTCAGCGCCCGCCTGGCCGGCGTGAGGCCGACCGGCAATGGAAGGCGCCAATCCTATGCCTATGGGCCCCTGCCGCGTATGAGCAATACCATGATTCTTCCGGGGGGAAGTCCTCCGGGGGATATTATTAAGTCCGTATCCCAGGGTTTGTATGTAGTTCGCATGGGCGGCGGCCAGGTCAATACCGTAAACGGTGATTTTGTCTTTGAGATCAATGAGGGCTATATAATTCGTGACGGCGAACCGGCGGAACCGGTGCGCGGCGCTACCCTGATAGGAAACGGACAGCAAGTCTTAAAAAGCATAGACATGGTGGGGACGGATTGCGGACAGGGGATTGGAACCTGCGGCAAGGATGAACAAAGCGTGCCGGTAGCGGACGCTCAGCCGACTTTGCGCATTCCCGAGATAACGGTCGGCGGGAGCGGGGAATGACTAAAGTGGTTCCTAAAGGAGTGTGAAATGAGAAAAAAAATTGCCATGGTTGTTGCCCAAAATGAATTTCGCGATGAGGAATATTGGACGCCTAAAGAAATTTTTGAAGAGCACGAGATACAAGTAATTACGGTTTCTTCGCAAGCAAACTCGGCTACCAGCAAATTCGGCCGGATGATTCAGGTGGATATGTCCCTGGATGATGTTCAGGTCTCGGATTTCGATGCGCTACTCTTTGTTGGCGGGCCTGGAACCAGTGAGTATTTTGAGCTGCCCCGGGCTCATCAAGCAGCCTCTGAATTCATGGAACAGGGTAAACTGCTGACCGCGATCTGCATTGCGACGGTTATTCTGGCGCGCGCCGGGTTATTAAAAGGGAGAAAGGCCACGGTTTTTCCATCGGGAAAAGAGGAACTGGAAAAAGCCGGGGCAATTTATACCGGTCATCCGGTGGAAATAGATGGCCGGCTTATCACCGCCTCCGGTCCGGAAGCGGCGGAAGCCTTTGGACAGGCGATTGTTAAAGCGTTGACCGGAAAAAACTGAGAGTACGGTGAAGGGAAGATAAGATGTCCGGTTGCAGAAGTGCGATCCAAGTGATATAATAAATTAGACTAACGGCGCTGCAAGGAGGACAAGGCATGGAAAAGCATTTAAAACGGCTGAAAGAATATATGACTAAAGGGGAGTTGACAACGCTGGAAGTCAGGGATGGAGTGATTTCCGCGTATGTCTTTATTAGCCGTTTGAATCAGACTAAAGGCAATTCAGCAGTTGGGCTTAAACAGGAAGAGAAAGGGCTTTTTGCGCATGTCCATGGTTTCATGGAAGCGATTTTTGGGGAACGCGGGTTTAATTTTAATAAACCTTCTATCGATCAACTGGCCGAAGTTAAAATAATGCTGGATGGCATGACCCAGATTTCCGCCATGCCGGATGAGCTTCAAATGGTGCTGCATGAAATTTACGATCTGCTGGTCGCGCGCGCTAAGGGGATGCCGGCTATAGTTTCACCGGCGGTTATGGATTTATTGGAGGTTGAAGAAGAGCAGGAGATAGGCGAACCCGAAAAAGAACCGGCTAAACCCGCTCTCCGCCGGAAAACGGCGTCCGCCGGAAAGCGGGTTTCCAAACCGGCTAAAAAGAAAAGTCTTGAAAAAAAGGAATTAAAAATTAACTTGGATTCGATTCAGGTGCCGAAAGATTTTATGTCTGACGAAGAACCATCATTGGAGAGGGACACGTTTTCCAAAGGCCGCGTTAGTCGGGAGTCTGACCTGGAGGAGACGCAAACCAAGAGTGCCTGGGACGCGGAAGATAAAACAGCAGAGTCGAAGTCCGATCCGGAGCAGGAAGATCTCTTGTTAAAAGGAGCTTCTCTATTTATAGAGCCGGAACCAGAACCGGAGCCGGAACCAGAACCGGAACCGGAACCGGAACCGGAACCGGAACCGGAACCAGAGCCGGAGCCGGAGCCGGAGCCGGATCCGGAACCAGAACTGAACTCAAAATCAGGTCCGAAAATTACACTGCGCGTCAATGAAAATGATGAACCGAATTCGGATTCTGATTTTAAAACCGCAGCTGGAAATATATTGGGTTCCGACCCGGATGAAGATTCAAATAAACGGCGGCAGAAATCGTCAGAGGTTCAGGCCCGGCAAAGTGTCCTGTTTTCCGAAGATATCGATGATATGGCGGAGGATGAGGATGTTTCCAAAAAGGGGAAAAGCCGTGTTGGTGTTGCCATACTATTTATTTTGGGGTTGATTCTGGGAGCAGGCGGCAGTTATTACTTAATGCCTAAAATCAAATTTTTAAAGATTAATCAGGCTGCGGCTGCTGCTGAGAAAGAGCTGGCCGGCCTTAGAAATATTATTGAGCAGCAGCAAGAGGCTTCTTCGAAACCGCCTGCCAAGCCGAAATATATTAAAATCGGGAAGGGAGTTTTGATTTACTGGTTGGATTCAGCGCTTACTACCCGGGGTTATTATTTTTATAAAGGCAGAGGCAAAAAAGGTGCGTTGAAAAAGGTTGATTCCCAACCAATGCAGAAGAATCTAATGTGGCTGAAAAACATGAAGAGGGGATCATGGCGATATGCCGTTACGGCTTTGGATCATCAAGGCCAGGAGACTCAAAAAAGCGGGATTCTAACCTTGAAATTTCCCCTGAAAAAATAAGTTGTAGGGGCGACGCATGCGTCGCCCCTACAACTGCCGATGAAGCCATAACAGATGGCTAATGTCTTAAAAGCTGACTTGAACTTGGGCTATCACAATATCCGAGTTAGGAAAGGCGTGAAGGCGGGAAGCATAAAGCAGTACGACATAATTAATTTCCAGCTGCCAATAGGTGAGAAAATTCCATTTAAGACCGGCCGTAGCAGCGGAATATGGTTTTCCCGGAGCATGCAGGCCGTCGGCGTATCCTTGAACCACCTCTTCCCAGCGAGCCCCCAGGTCCAGGTTGGCCGGGATATAGCGTTTCAGTTCGAAAATAGCGGTCAAATAGTAACCATAGGAATGAAAGTTATCGATGCGGCGTGTCATCCATTCCGCTTTGAGGATCAGATCATTCATGCGCAGGCGGATGTCCGCTCCCAGAAGTGAAACCGGACCGTGGACGCCGAAATTAGACAGCTTTACGATTCCTTCCTCATTTAATTCCGGATTACCCGACCACCCTAAGGGAGAGTATTCTCCCGCCGTCTGACTTAGATTATTCCAACCATAAGATCCGGAAAGCCCCAATGCCATCTCATGCCGGAGTTCCTCCAGTTCCAAGCGGCTGGTAAAACCCAGCCGGATCATGCCTTGGGACGGGATATCCGGGATGACATCCCGCCCGTTTCCGGTAACCAGAGCGGCGGTGATAAAAGGCGCGAGGCCGGCGAATAGGGGCGGCCAGATAAAATCGGCCCGCAGGCCGTAATCAAGCTCACCCACGCCGGCCAGGCCCAATGTTTCGGGCCAGCCGTAATTTCCGAATCCGTAAAGCAGCGAGCCTGCGATAGTATCCCTTGCGGCGGGAAGGGTTTGGGGCTCAATACCAAAAGGTGGACGGAAACGTCCGATTTTAAAGGTGGTAATAGTGTCCAGGCGGTATTCCAGGTAGGTTTCTCCCAAAACCATGTGCAGGCCTGTCATACCGGCTTCGGCTGCGATCGACCATTTTGGCCAGGGCAGGACAGTGCTAAGGCGGAATTCCAGACGTTTCATCAAGACCCGGATTTCCGGGGCGTCGTCCGCTCCGTAGACTTCGCCCTGGATACAGCCGGAAAATTTATAATCTGATAAAGGACAGGGTGCGGCTTTAGCGGACGGGGATGTCAATAGCAGAAGTCCCAGGGCAATTAGAATACGCCTCAAAACAACCATGAGATCACCATGTGGCCGCCATCCCGGGCAGGCAGGACTGAAAAATGAATGCCCGGGTTTTTTGATTGGCCGCCATGAAAGGCCAGGACTGTATGCCCGATCAGGAGGCCCAATCCGGCTCCGGCCATAACGTCCGAGGGCCAATGTCTTTGGTTATAAATCCGGGAATAGGCCACTAACGCGGCCAGGGGGTAAGTGACCCATTCCAGATGATAGGCTTGCCCCAAGATGGCGGCGCCGCAGAAAGCGCTCATGGTATGTCCGGAAGGAAAACTGGTGTTGCTGAAAGTAAAAGTGAACCAATGACGTTCGCGGTTATCGGTTGCCGGCCGTGTGGCACTGAAAGCTGCTTTTAACAAGAAAGCGATAATGGCTACATTAATTTGTCCTTCCAGGGCCAGGGCGGCCGTTTTCCGGTCATGCTCGTTTCCGAATTTATACAAGGCGGCGCATCCCACCAGATGTATAAAACCATCGCCTAAAAGAGAGGTGGCCGGCATTAGATGGTCTTGGCATTCGGTCCGATGGTCTTGTATCTGCGTATACCAATTGCTGTCATTATTTAGCGCTATGGCCAGACCACCGGCTATTCCGGAAGCCAGCAAATAGTCGGACCAGGATCCTTTCAGAGGCGAGGCGCCGATTGCCGGCAGTTCTTTACCCACATGAGACCAGATACAGCTGGTCTGTTCCTTGGCAGGGAGAGGCGAGGACGCCGAAACCCCCCAGCAGAAAAGCAGAAAAAAAATATAAGGATGAAGCCGGCTACGGGGAGGCTTCATTTTTGATAATCCGCTGCCGGAGAATGGTCCGGTGTTTTTTAGTATAGCTTTTAAAGAATCTGCCGGGTCCTTTGATATATTCCTCCTCAGGCGCGCCGAGCGGTTGGTATCCTTGGGTTTTAATAAATTCATGGAGACTGGCAAGTGTGGGGCCTTCTTCACTGTAGGATCCGATATGCAAAATTTCAGCGACCTCCCCGTATTCCCAATAACCGAGTTTAACCGGAAAGTTATATTTTATCACTGATTCCGGCAGGCGTTCAACACTTTCCGGTACGGCTAATCCGAAGATCCCGATCCATGCCTCGCGGGGGGTATCGAGAGGCTTGGGCCAGCGCGCCCGGGGAGGGGTATATGAGGTAACCGAGCAAGACGTCTAATTTTAGCAATTTTCTCATGAATTGCTTTTCTTAGGGAAAAAGGATCATTGGCCGCAAAGAGATTTTGGAGCTCGGATTTAATTTTAATGGAAATGGCAGGAGAGTCAAGGATTCTTTGAAAAGGAGTTTTGGGGACATCATGGAGCTTGATGATTTTAGAGCCGACGCGTTTTTTTTGAATGAGTTTAGCCGAAGGCAGATAGAGGTTATGAAAGATACGCTATTCGTTTTTGTAGAGATCATTTAACAAGTCTACGATTTGGATAACATCGAAACGCTGATAACCGATCCACTGGCGAATTTTAGATTTTTCCTGGCGGGTAGCTTTCTTGTAACGCCGGGCAACGACGGCTAAATGCTCTTTTTTGCTTAAGGAACTCATGGTTAATGGCCTCCATTCTTGGGTTACCATTAAATATGAGTCAACGATTGGTTTTAGGCTTGTGTAAAGTTACCTTTAATATGAGTCAACGCGTTATACCTCATCTTTTTTTCTGAAAACCTCTTTTTTGCATGCGTTTATATTTCCGGAAGTTGTCAATAGTTTTGAGACGCACAAAATATTATGCTTAAGTTGGTGAATTGTAATCAGAAGTGCAACATATCGGGATGAAAAAGAGTCCCTTTACTCAACTAAATCTGATAATGTGTAGGTGGAAACCGAACACTAAAATCAGGGGAGCAAAGGGACATGACAATAGTATCAAGAACAGGATCGAAATACAAACATTTTACGGAACGGGAGCGTTACAAACTGGAGGCACTGGTCGAGAAAAGACATAAGATTATTGAAATAAGTAAAGTGTTAAACAAGAACCGGGTTACAGTGTATCGGGAGATTAAACGTGGCAAGGTTAAATTAATAAACTCGGAATTAATTGAAGTAGAGAAGTATCGAGCTGATGTGGCTCAGTTCGATTATGAGGCGAAAGTATCGCATAGAGAGCGATTGTAGGTTCCCACAATAAATTGACTAAAATTCTCTGATTAAATGGGACAGGTTG
>CBDUZI010000067.1:0-17671 GCA_965371665.1 uncultured bacterium | reverse complement strand
TTTTTACTGTTTCCTCAATATTTAAAAGGCTTTTTGTGTTTTTCAGGATCGACTAGTTTACAAAGAGATTCCTCGGTCGCTCCGCTTCCTCGGAATGACAAAAATAGAGGAATTTACTAAAGAATGCCTTTTGGCGACACACCCTTATAGGGACACTTCACAAAGCACCCCTATAAACCGAGAATCCCCAGAAAAACCAGGAAATACGCGCCCAGGAATATCATGGTCAGGCGCGCGATAATCTTTATGGAATCCATGTGTTTTTGAAAAAACCAGGCTCCCAAAAGGGGCAGAAAATAAATCGAGGTCCCGGCAAAGAAAAATATAAAATACAGGACTCCGCTCCATATTCCGCCTTTTTCCAATACCCGGGAAGCGGCTGCTATGAAGGGCGGACAGGGACTGAACCCTATCAATAGGCCGTACACCATGGCTCCCCGGCCGGGACGGTATATCTTCCGGTAAATATGGCAGAACTTCAGGCCGGGGAAATTATACATAAGGCCGGAGGAAAGCATTATGATTCCCAGGATGCAATATACTAATGCCGCGGCCCGCTTTTGCAGCAAAGGATCAAGCTGCGGCATGGTATAAACGCTGACAACGCCTAATAAAAATCCGACTATTAAATAAGCTAAAAATCTCCCCAGGAAAAAAAGCCCCACCAGACGCGCATTCCGGCCGGCATTTTTTATATCTTCGGAAAATATGAAGGGCAGGGCTATGGGAAGGCAATGAGCCGCGCAAAAGGTTCCGGTTGAAAGCCCGAGCAGAAATCCTTCGGCCATTATTTACTCCTTTGTTTAATCATTTCTTATTTAGTATATGTTGCGGAAAGCTATTTTTAGCAGTTTCCCGCATCTTGTCATTCTGAGCCGAAGGCGAAGAATCTCCAGGCGGCCTGATAATTCAGGCGTTTCGTGGAGATTCCTCACTTCGTTCGGAACGACAAACTTAAAAAAATACGCCTCCGATTTTTTTCAAGCTATATTTCAGGATTTAAAAATCCGGTGGTCCAAAACGCCCCAGGCCGTGAAACTGCTTTTCATAGTCAGCTTAATAGCCAGCATCACGGTAATCGCCGTACCGGAAAAAATGGCAAGCATAATCATAATCTGATACTTGATTGCGGTCATGGGATTGGCGCCCCCCAGAATAACTCCGGTCATCATGCCCGGCAAAGCCACCAGTCCGATAGTCGCAATAGTGGCTATGGTTGGTCCCAAGGCAGCCTGGTAGGCATCTCGCAGGAAGGGACGCACAGCTTCCGGCAGACGAGCCCCCTGCCCCAGTATATGCTGGAAAGATTTCTGGTTTTTCCTTAGGGATTCATAAAAATTCCTGATTCCGATAATATTGGCGCGCAGACAATTCCCCAAAATCATCCCGCCGATCGGGATAACATATTGGGCTTCCATCAGAAAGGTTTTCTTGAGAACCGGCCCGACCAAAAACAGCAGAGGCAGACCGGCGCCGACCAGCAAGGCCAGAAATAGCGGCACGGTAAACCTGGATATTTTAAGACCGCATCCCCGAATAATTGAAAGATCGGCTACTCCAATCATAATCAGCAGCCAGGCGCCGGTAAGCCAATAATTATTCAGCCGGAAAACGAGCTGCAGGTAGAATCCAACCAGCAGCAGTTGCAAAGTCATGCGTACTATGGCCAAAAGAGTCTGCCCTAAAATCGGAAGGCGATACCAAAGTATGAGGCCCAGGGGAAAAATCAGCAATAGATATGCCGAGGCCAGGCCCCCCAGGCTGATTTCCGTAATATTCATGCTCAGCCTCCTCGCGGATAATACGGGAGTTCAACCACCCGGTCGGAGAAATCATACTCGGCCGGCTCGTGGGTTGCCGAAAGCACTGTCAATTCCGGGCGGAAGATGAAAAATTTCGCCACCGCCTGGTAATTGGCCAGATCCAGGGCGGAGGCAACTTCATCCAGCAGAAAGATACGCCTATCCAGTAGAATGGCGCAAATAAACGCTACCCGCTGTTTTTCTCCTCCGGAGAGCAAAGTTATATCTTTATTCAGCAGGTCCAAGTGGAGATTAAAAATTCCAAAGTATTCCGGCAGGCGGCTTAAATTGGCTTTCAAGGAGTGATTGGCCCTGTAAGTAAAAGGCCGTTCTATGATCTCCCGGACATTGCCGGTACCCAGGTCAGGTTCCTGGGCTACGTATGCCATACTGGCGCGCATTTCCCAGACCGTATCCGGCGTCAACGGCTTCCCGCCAATACTAATAAAACCAGCCTCCGGCTGTATAAAACCCTGGAGACAGCGCAGAATCGTTGATTTGCCGGAACCGGACCGGCCGGTAAGGGTGACTTTCTCCCCATAAGCCAGATGGAGGGAGAAGGTTTCTATGATTTTTTGGCCCGCAAAATTTATGCTTAGATCTTTGATATCAATGGCCTTAATATTTGAGTCCGCCATCAGCTTTTCTCCTCAGAGAACCGGCGAAGCCGACACCGGTAAATGCTACCACTCTTCCGGCCTTTTTAATAGCCGCAGCGGCTTTGGTATACATCCCTTTTATTCCGACCCCAGATTGGAATTAAAAACATACCTCTTTACTATTCCCTCGGCTGAATAGGTAACGGTCAAATCCTTGGTAGTGGGATTAATAAACAGGCCCAGGCGGTAGTAAAGATACGTGGCCGTAGGCTCTCCGGAATCCAGCCCGGTACGAAAAGGGGGGCCCAGGGCTTTTTCAATCTCCATCCGGGTGGTCTTGCCAATCTCCATCCGGGAGGCAAAATCATTGGGAAAGTTATTCCCCAGGGTAGCACAGCCGTAAATACCCAACATCATGCCCAGCAGGCAAAAACAACCTATAATTTTTTTCATGGCTTACTCCTTTTTTGAATGCTGCGATATACCACCCACGCAGTGTAGGGGCAGGCCCCTGTGCCTGCCCAGGAATTTTGCTCTTCACGCTAGTATAGCGCCTTCCAGTTTCAGCAGCCGGCTTTTCATCTCCGTGCCGCTGCCAAAACCGCCCAATCTTCCGCGGGCCGCGGTTACCCGGTGGCAGGGCACGATCAGAGGAAGCGGATTAGCATTCAGGGCTTGTCCCACGGCCCGCTTGGAAGCCGGATCCCCGATTTTCTCGGCAATCCAGCCGTACGTCCGGGTAGTCCCGTAGGGAATAGTCCGCGCCACACACCATACCTGCCGTTGGAATACGGTCGCGACATTATAATCCAGCTTAAAATCAAAATCCATTGCCCGGCCTTTAAAATAATTCTTCAACTGCTGACTTAATGCTCTTAACTCCGTATTCCGGTTATCCGGAACCAGTTCCTCATCACGCACGCGTCCGCATACCGCCTCAAAGGCTTCCTGTTTGCCAAGCCGAGGTAGTATAAGATGACGCAGCCCGTGCCGGCTCAAAACCGCGGCCAGGTAGCCCGCTTTGGTGTGAATAATATCAAACCGCAGTTTTTCCATGAAAATTTTCCTCTAGCCGGAACGTCCCTCCCTACTCCACCCAGGGTTCACTGGTTCCGCGCATACCGACTTTGGTACGTATCAACTGCCACACCCGCGCCTGCTCCGGAACCTTGAAAAACCAGGCAAAAGCGATATAGGCAAAAACTCCGAAGATAATCAGGCTGCAAACCTTGCACGCCAGTTCCCACCGCGGCATACCCAGGCCGCAATCCGGCAGCCATCGCTGGCTGCCGGACCAGATAAGAAAACCCATGCCAGCCGCAGCCAGGCCGACACGGAATAGCGACCGCATAATTCTCCGGCCGTCCAGCGTCCCCAATCTGCGATGCAGGAATATAACCAGCAGCGACATATTAACCACGGCCGCAATCGTGGTCGCCAGGGCCAACCCTCTATATCCCATGGGTTTCATCAATAGCAAATTCAAAGCAATATTGACTACTACGGCGCAAACCGCCGCCATCACCGGCGTTTTAGCGTTGCCCAGAGCATAAAAAGTCGGAACAATTACTTTGACCCCGGCAAAGGCAACCAAGCCCAAAGTATAAAAAATTGTGGCCTGAGCGACCGCCGAAACCGCCGCCGGACTGAAACGCCCATACTGAAAAAGCAGACGGTTGATCGGTTCGGATAATAAAATGATCCCTACGGCCGCCGGCACCGTAATTAGAAACAGCAGGCGAATACCAAAGGAGAGAGTTTCAATGAATTTATCTTTTTCTCCCCGGGCCCAATGCGCGGAGGTGACCGGAAGCAGGGCCGTGGCAATCGCCACTCCGAAAACTCCCAAGGGAAGCTGCATGAGGCGGTTTCCATAATAAAGATAAGTTACCGCACCTTCGGGTAAAAAAGAGGCTATTATGGTATTAATAAAAAGATTGATCTGGGTAACTGATAAACCAAGAATGGCCGGTCCCATGAGCATCATCATCCGGCGCAAACCCGGATCTTTCCAATCAAGCAGAGGTTTCCATCTAAAACCTTGTTTCCAGACTGCCGGGATTTGGATGGCCATCTGGAGGACTCCGCCCAGCAGGGCTCCCCATGCCCAGCCAATTACCTGCTTTTCCGGGGTAGCGCCGAACAAGGGGCAGATAAACACACCCGTCACTATCATGCTCAAATTCAGCATTACCGGCGCTAAAGCCGGTATGCCGAAGCGTTCGCGGGAATTTAAAACGCCCATCATTACCGCGGCCAGGCTGATAAAAGCCAGGAAAGGAAAAAGAATCCGGGTCAAATGGATGGTAAGTCTTAATTTTTCAGGAACCGCGGCAAAACCCGGAACAATAGCGCGTACTACGCCGGGCGCGCCGATTTCACCCAGCAGTACCAATCCCAGCATAATAACCAGTACGGCATTAATCACAATCGAAACCAGACGCCAGGCTCTGGCTGTTCCCTCTTTAACCCAGGTGGCGGTAAAGGTGGGAATAAAGGCCGAAGATAAAGCCCCCTCGGCGAATAAATCACGCAATAGATTGGGAATGCGGAAAGCTGCCAAATAAGCGTCATTCGCCATTCCCGCACCCAGAATCGCTCCCCCGATACCGTCGCGTACATATCCGAAAATCCTGGAAAGCATGGTGAATCCGGAAATAACGCCTGCAGTTTTTGCCAGTTTTTTGCTGCGTAACATTGATTAATATTCCTTCAACGCATTTTTACCGTTATATATTCGCCAATCGCTTTGATTGCAGAACTGTCATCCCGGCGAAAGCCGGAATCCAGGACAAGCCGGGGTCTAGGAGCCTGTCGGACTTAACAGCAAAAGACATTTTTTTCGAGTTTCCCCCTTTGAAAAAGGGGGAAAAAGACCTAAGTCCGACAGGCTGCTAGGAGCTTGAGCATTTAGTCTGTTTTTTTGGTTGTCATTCCCGAATGCACTTATCCCTGGACTAAACCATCCCCTGGACAAAATCATCCAGGACGGGCAGGACCGGCAGGACCGGCGGAAATCCAGAGACTTTGATTTTAAAGGAATTAAAAGTCACTGGATTCCGGCTAAAAGCATGCCGGAATGACAAAACGTACTAAATGCTCAAGCTCCTAGCATGTTACTCCCAAGATTTTTTTGTTGTTGAATTATGGTCTTAATGCCCTGCACCGCCAGATCCATCAATTCGTTCATTTGTCCGCGTGAAAAAGGAATTTTTTCAGCTGTTCCCTGGATTTCAATAATTTTTTCCGATCCGGTCATTACCACGTTCATATCCACCTCGGCCCGGCTGTCCTCGGTATAATTCAGGTCCACTACTGCGATTTCGTCCACTATACCCACCGAGACCGCGGCCGCATAATCCCGCAGCGGCCACTCTTTTATAGCTCCACTTTTCATCAAACAACTGCAGGCATCGTGCAGGGCCAGGTAGACCCCGGAAATCGCGGTAGTACGGGTTCCCCCATCGGCCTGTATAACATCACAATCCAGAATAATAGTACGCTCCCCCAGCTTTACCAGGTCTATAATCGCACGCAGCGACCTTCCAATCAGCCGCTGTATCTCCTGGGTCCGCCCGGTTCTATTCCTTCCCGCCTCACGTTGTATGCGGGTCCGCGAAGAACGCGGCAGCATCCCGTATTCCGCCGTCACCCATCCCTGTCCCTTGCCGCGCAGAAAGGGCGGCACATCCGGCTGAATCGTCGCGGTACATAGAACCTTGGTATGCCCGCTTTCCATCAAAACCGCTCCCTCTACATCTTTTAGATAATTACGGGTTATTTTAATTGGTCTTAATTCATTTGGTTTACGTCCATCCACTCTCACCATTTCATCTCCATTTCTTTTTTAAACTCTCTTCTTTCCGAACATTCAGCATCTCTATAAAAGCCTCCAGCCGCGTCTTGGTTCTGCTGTCCATGGGGCCGACCCGGTCTCCTTCCAGGGTTAAAACCGGCAAAGGTAATTTCTCACGAAAAAACATATCTTCCAGCTGGTGATGGCAAAACGATTGTATATAATGAACATAGCCATCAAGCTTTCGGAGCCGGGTCTGTTCCAATATATCCTCGAGCCGGCCGGATAAATTATATGGATAAGTATAAGCCAAATATTGTTCTAACAGGTCGGAATGTTGATACGGCATGACGAACTGCCGCGCGACTTCATGCAAAACCACCCTGGCTCCCTTGGCCTCCAGAAACTCATTTAAATCCGAGAAAACATCAGGTACGCCCAGCAAACCCAGCCGCAACATATGGCCAGGCGCTTTTTCCTGCTTAGCTGTCAGTATTTTTTCCAATTGTCCACGGAAATCATCCGGAGCCGCCAGAAAATCAGAGCAATTTATCAGAGCATAAATATTCTCCCGGCTGGATATGGTATTCTCCTGCCAGGTTCTGCGATCGATCTCTAGCGCCAACTTCCGTATCCCGTCCAGGCGAACTTTGGTCTTTAGCACATCGTCCCATTGGACCTCAAAATAATCCATCAATTTTTGCATTTCCGAGCGCAAGTCCCTCCGAATTCTTCCATGCGGGAATGAAAAGGGTATAAATTCAACTCCCCGGGGCAAGAGATTTTCCAACATGGTTAACATATGGGTACAATCCCCTTGCACTACGCCGATAACCGTTCGGATATCCGTCTTCCGAATCAAGCTGTATATTCCCTTTACCCAGACACAGATATTATGAGGAAGGCCCGCACGTTCCGCCTCGTTTACCAGGCCGGCCGAATCGGCATTAGTTATAAACATATTGTTTAAATCCCGCGGTACCCGCCGGGCCGCAAAAATAATCTCCACCGGAATCGTGGAGGTTATGCCGATAACTTCTTTCAACCCAATCATTTTCGATACCCTTTAATGTGATTTATTAAGCTATATATTGTGCTGATAATTAGTTTCTGTTCCGGAAAGCCGGTTTTAGCAGAATTCCTACATGTTGTCATTCCAAGCGTAGCGAGGAATCTCCAAGAAAACGCCTGAATTATCAGGGTACTGGGAGATTTCTCGCTACGCTCGAAATGACAAGCTTGGGTAAAATTCACTTCCGCAACAGATACTAATCTATTTAATCCCCATCAAACGGTGAACTTGCGGAATTACCCGCGCCCGGGGATTGCCCGCTAGAGCCTTTTTCGATAAAAGCTCCAACACTTTTTTATTTTTTCCAGAATTCCATTGGCAGCCGGTTACCGGCTGCAGGATAAAATCCCATTCCGGCCGGCATTGCCTGGCGAGTTTGGCAGCGGCTTCTATTTCCACCGGCATGCTCGAAGGGCTTATGACGGCCTTAATACATCCAGCGGTCCAGTTCAGGGAGGATAAAAGTTCATTATATTTCTTAAAACCCGTCGCATACCCGCAAGCCGATTTTAATTTGATATCTACCGCCATAAAATCAATATATCCCTTCAGCCGGACCGAGTTCAATGGGCTCAATCCGTTGGTTTCCAAAAATATGCGCATTTTGGGAAAGCGGGCTTTAACCATCCGGGTTACGGCTTCCAAAAATTTGGGCTGCTCCAGGGGTTCTCCGCCGGTAATCGCCAGACTATGAAACGGACCGTTCTGTTGTATCATTCCCTCCAGGTAATCCACGGTCTCGGCCGCAGAAACCGGATTTTTCAGCATAGTCGGCCGCGTTCCGGATTGCAACCGAAAGAATTTCCACTGCTTCAGACGTGCCGGTCGGGCCCAACGAGTATCACAGTATCGGCACTTTCTTCGGCATCCGGCTAAACGTAAAAATATCTGGCGTACTCCCAGCCAGGAGCCTTCTCCTTGATGACTGGTAAAAAGTTCTGCTAAAAATCCCCGTTGGTTATTCATAATACCGTGTAAAAGACCGGGTCGATTCCCAAACCGTTACGGCTTTCATTTGCAGCTTTCGATCCTTGATTTTTTCACGGCACTGACCGTATAACAACCTGGCCAGATTCTCCGAGGTGGGATTTATCCCTGAGAATTCCGGCAAGTCATTCAGCATGCTATGATCGTATGCTTCCAACACCTCTTTAAGCATAGCCTTTAGCTCCACAAAATCCACGGCCAAGCCTATCTCATTCAGCTCAGAGACGGTTACTTCCAGACGCACCTTCCAGTTGTGTCCATGTAGATTTTCGCATTTCCCCTGATAGCCCTTTAATTGATGGGCTGCGGATATTTCCTGCTCAACCACTACGTCAAACATTTATTTCCCCCCTAATGGAACTGTCTCCAATAAGCGTTTTCGAATTATTTCGCTAAGGCTGTCATTCCGAGGCTCTGCCGAGGAATCTCTTAGAGCACTTGTTAACCAAGCGTCTGCATGGAGATCCCTCGTTTCACTCGGGATGACTAACCCATGGAAATTGGTAGAAAATTCCTTTTGGCGACACTCCCTAATTCATGACGTAAAATATTAGGCCAGGGAGAACCACCCCCTTCAATGTACATGCTTGCCTGTCTTGGAAGTCCCAGAGGCGTTTAATTAAACGCCTCTACAAGTTCACTCTGCGTACATTGCCTAGGCGGTGTCCCATAATATACGTCCCCACCCGCAAGAAAGGCGCGGGAACATCGGTAAGTAAATATTTATGCCGTCCGGGGGATGAATCCGGCTTTAGCAGTTTTTTTTGTTCCAGCGTATTTTTCAATTCCTGGGCAACTTCCTCGGCCGAATCGATAATCCTGATTTCCTTTCCACAGACACGGCTCAGGGCCGGCTTTAAGGCCGGATAATGCGTACACCCTAAAATCAGGCGTTTAATATTCTTTTTTAGCAAGGGCTCCAGATAGGCTTTTATTATACTTAGAGTAATCGGGCCGGTCAGCCGTCCCTCCTCCACCAAGGGCACTAATAATGGACAAGCCGTGGAAAATACCCGGCAGTTTTGGTTAAGCCGCGAAAGCATTCTGACATAAGCTTGGGACTGGATAGTCGCAAAAGTGCCGATCACTCCGATAGCGCCATGCGGATTTCCACGCAGTGCGGCCCTGGCTCCGGGTTGAATAACTCCGATGACGGGCAACGATATCCTTTTTCGCAGAGCCGGCAGGACCAAGGCCGAGGCCGTATTGCAAGCCACTACCAGCGCCTTGATCCGGTATTTCAAAAGTTGTTCCACACCCTCCAAGGTAAACCGAATTATGGTCTCCCGGGCCTTAATGCCGTAAGGCGTTCTGGCCGTATCTCCGAGATAGACCATATTCTCGCCCGGCAACTGCCGTTGTATTTCCTTTACTACGGTCAGTCCGCCTACTCCGGAATCAAAAATTCCGATCGGCGCGTCCCGGCCAATTTTCCCGCTTAACGCCATTTACGGTCACTTCGCAGCTTATATTCAATGGAATCCACCAAAGCCTCCCAGGAAGCCTCAATAATATTCGTCGAGACCCCCACAGTCCCCCAAACATTTCTCTCATCCCGGCTCTCCACAAATACTCTAACATTGGCACCGGTCCCGCTTTTGGATTCCAGGACCCGAACCTTGAAATCAACCAACTGCATCTTTTTCAAGCGGGGATAATGCGGTTCCAGGGCTTTACGGAGGGCGTTATCCAGAGCATTTACCGGGCCATCGCCTTCGGCCGCAGTATGTACCTGATGGTTATTGATATCCAGCTTGATAGTCGCCTCCGTGACCAGCTTATTTTCGCGGCGTTCCACAATTACTCGAAACCCATGCAAATTAAAGAACGGCCGGTGTTGTTTCAGGCTTTTTTCCATCAACAGACGAAAACTGGCATCTGCTCCTTCAAATTTATAACCGCTGAGTTCCAAGTCCTTGAGCTGTTCGATTATCCGCCGGGCCTCCTCGGAACCGGGTTTGAGTTTCACGCCCATCTGTTCCGCCTTGAAGAGCACCGAAGCCACCCCGGCCTGTTCGGAAATAATCAGGCGCCGTTCATTCCCCACTACCGCAGGAAAAACATGTTCATACGAAACCGGGTTCTTGCGAACCGCATCCACATGCAGCCCCCCCTTATGGGCAAAAGCGTTCAGTCCCACAAAAGCGCTGTATTCCCGCGGTGGCACATTGGCTATTTCCGAGATAGTCCTCGAGACCACGGTTAATTTGGCAATTTTCTTAGGTGGCAGACAGAGTTTACCCATCTTCAACTGAAGATTGGGTATTACGGAACAAAGATTCGCATTGCCGCAGCGCTCGCCATAGCCGTTTATAGTTCCCTGGACCATGCCGGCGCCGGCCCGAACCGCAGCCAGTGAATTGGCCACTGCTAATTCACTGTCATTATGCGTATGTATACCTATCGGCGTTGTTACCCGGGCCTTACTCTCAGCAGTAATGCGTTCCAGTTCCGGCGGCAAAGTTCCGCCATTGGTATCGCAAAGCACAATCCAATCCGCTCCGGATTCCGAAGCCGCTTCCAGAACCTGCCGCGCATATTCCGGGTTGCTGCGATAAGCATCGAAAAAATGTTCGGCATCAAATAAAACCCTTTTTCTTTGGGATTTTAAATAGGCCACGCTATCCCGGATTACCTTAAGATTTTCCTCCAGGGATATGCGAAGAACATCGCGCACATGCAAATCCCAGGTTTTACCGACAATAGCTATGTTACTAGTCCCGGCGTCCAGGAGTGATTGGATGGCCGGATCCTGATCAACTTTCAGCTTGGCACGGCGGGTACTGCCAAAAGCCACTAATTTGGCCTTCCGCAGGGGATGCTTCTTCATGCGTTTAAAAAATTCCAGGTCCTTGGCATTTGAGGGCGCAGGATACCCGCCTTCAATATACTCGACTCCCAGATCGTCCAGCAAATGGGCAATCGCCACCTTGTCCTCCACGGAAAAGGTGATTTCCTCGGCTTGAGAACCGTCCCGCAAGGTAGTGTCATAAATATGGATTTTCGGCATTTTTAATCCTCCTTGACCGCAGCCGCGATCTCTTTTAGGGAAAGTATCTCCCCTGAGCTTGTTCTTTCAGAAATGAATTTCCCATGAAAGTATAGCAAAAGCTGGAGCAATACGTCAACGAGAAGAATTTGTACACAAAGGCGATACTCCCATTATTCAAATATTTATGTTATAATTTCAAGAAAATATGGCAGCGGAAAGCCTAAACCGGAGGTGAGTTAATGCCTAGTTATACCACCTATATGAATTTTAATACTAAAAAGCACCGCGAATACATTAATATCACAGCAGAAGTGGACAAGGCGGTAAAAACTTCGGAGGTGCTAGAAGGTATGGTGCTGGTTTCCGCCATGCACATCACAGCCGGCGTGTTTGTCAATGACGCGGAATCCGGACTCTTAAACGACATTGATGAATGGTTGGAACAGTTGGCGCCTTTTAAACCCAACTATCGCCATCACCGCACCGGGGAGACCAACGGAGATGCCCACCTAAAAAATTTACTTATTCATCACGAAGTAATTCTGCCCATCACCAAAGGACGATTGGATTTAGGCCCCTGGCAGCAGGTTTTTTATGCGGAATTCGACGGCCAGCGTCCCAAGCGGTTGGTGATTAAGGTGATGGGAGAATAAGCGCCGCTTATCCTTTATTATGACACCCTAGCGCATAGGGCCAAACACCATCAAACCTAAGTATTGACAAAGAATTATTTTTAAAGAAATTATTACTAAATCTATTTTTTCTTGCCTTCCTGCTTATATTCTTTATTTACCTGGCTGACTAAGCGCCAAGTCATACCCCCTAAAATCAGCACTGCCAGCAGCATAATCAGCCAAACCATCCATTCCCGCCAGTTGGACGGCAAAAGCGGAGGTTTTAATTTCGCTTCTCCGCCTAGTACGATTTCTTCTCCCAGCTTGGCTGATTTAATATCATCCGGGTCCACACTCTTTACCAAGCCGCTCAAAGTATCCTCAAGGGGTTGAACCGATACGCTGCCATAAGCCAAAATAAACGGCCCTTTTCCGCGCGCCATAAATAACAGTTTATGCGGAAAATATCCCAATTCCAGAAGCGGCTGTTCTTTAATTTGTTGCGAACTCTCGGATTGATTCATAAATTGAACACGCCAAAACTGGTCCGGGGTGTCATATTGCATTTTTATGACCTCATTTTCAAATGACTTTCCCTTAACTTCCATTCTATAAATCAGTCCTGAAAATCGCGATTTCCATTTGCGTTGTTTTGGAAAGCGGGTTAAAAGTTCGATTTTATAAGCAACATTTTTCTCCGGCAACTTGATTTTTACTCTTTTCACGGGATAAATCGCCTGACTGTCATAATCTATAATATTATTAGTTATTTTCACAGGTTTAATGGCCGCCCATTCTGTAATCGGCTCCTGTTGTATAGTCATAGACAGCATGGCTGTAATCCGGTCAAGCTGAATATTTTTATTTCCCATAGGCCAAGTCAAGCGCAGATATTTATATTTCCCTACCGGCAAATCAATATATTTTTTGCCAAAAATAACATTTTGATGCTCCAAATCAGCCAAAGTGGCTTTGCTTACTAATCTATGCCATTGATTTAAATCATTACTATAATCCACATTTACAGTTTCAAAAAAATGTTGTCCATCATTTTTCCAATTTAAAATTAACCGCTTGATGTTTTTATCTAAATGGCTGGCATCAATTAAATACCCGTGCACAATATTTTTCTCAGGCCTGGTGCTTTGGCTGGCAACATCAACGATAGCGCCATTAGTACTCACCTGTATTCTAACCTTATCACTCAAAATCCCGGTTGCTGATCGGTATAGCGCAAAATATTTTAGTTGCGACGTCTCCTCGACTTCCTTTTCGGATTCTGATATTTCTTCCAAAGTCCGTTGCAAGGTATGCGAAACTATCTCTCCCGCCTGATTGAAAATGCGCATATCCCCCATGTCCACACGGGTAAGCCTTTGATAAACATTCCCCGGCAGAACAACTTCATAGATAGCCCCCTCATCATCTTCTATCTCCAGCGGTATCGCATAGGCAAAATCCTTCTCCACCAAAACAGCGGCCCGGCAGATTATCGGCAGGATGAGACAGCCTAAGCCTGCCATTAAAATCAAACTCCTGGTGCTTATTAAATTTTTCATTATTTAATCTCCTTTCGTTTTGCGGGGAGGCATCGGCGTGAAAAACCCAATTATTAACATTAATATTCCTACCGCGACAAAAGATACAATTCGCGGAATGGTTCCGGTTCCGTAAAGATCTACCCGTATTAATTTTATAACCACCAGAGTTTGAAGCACTGCGCCGCACACCCAAACTTCCCGGCTTCGTTTAATCGCAGCTCCCAGCATTAAACCCAGGGCTGTAATGGTCCATAATATCGATATCGACGCTTGACATAGTATGGAATCATTCAAGTCATCCCAAGCATATTTTATTTCACCCCACTGATTTAATCCCCGCATTAACATAACATTCAACCATATAAAGATAGTTATACTCCAAGGGTACCATCCCCAGCGCTCCGGGAATTTAGCAATCAGGGATTTATCCATATGTTTGGTAGTTTGGGCCCAATAAAACATCGCCACTATAACGAAAAACTGTCCTAAATCCATCGCATTGATTAAAGGCCAATAACTCAAGGGCTTAGGATTGACTGGATAGAAACTTATTACTAAAAACCAAATTCCAAGACAGATAATAAGCAAAGCCAGCCCGGTTCCCAGATAATCCTGCCGCCGGCGTTTGATCGGCCAAACGATCCACTTCTCACTCTTGATTGTCACCATAAGCAATACCGCTGGTATAATTCCCCAAACCGCCATATGCCAGCTACCTTGCTGCCGGAAATATTGGTCAACCAGCCAGGCGCCTTCCCAGGTCATGATAAAACATATAACTAACCATGTGATGACATGACCCAGAGGGAGAAAGTTCTTTACTTTAAGCTTCTCAAACTGCCAAAGCAGCCGATATTGGACAATTATGGCAAATATCCATACCATTGATCCCCAATGCAAAAAAAGATGGGTATAATAACCGTCTAAAAATGCCGTTGCCACAAATCCTACTAAGATTAAGCTAAAGCAATTCAAAATATAATTTAAACTTATCCAGTGGTTACGCCGGGCCAGTATGCCAAAAACCAGAGTGGAAATTGTGATAAATCCTAAATTTAGATTAATTTTATGCAGACCCACATCAGTAACCAGTTGGCACTCATTAATTCCGGATAAATACCAGAATACCAGGCCTGCCAGCAAAATCGGCATTACCAAGACGGGTATTTCCCATTTTCGTAATGCCTCGCTTTGTTTATTTAGACAGTAAGCTGAAAATATATTGGCCAGAGTAAGTATAAAAATTCCCAGATAGTAAGGATTTAAAAAAGCGGTGGCATGCGCGGTATGTTTCATGCAGCTATAACAAATAACCGCTGCGATAAGCGCTACTGCTCCCAGAAAACGGAATGTGAGTCTTTGCTGCCTAATACCAATCCAGACCAGGGCTGCTCCGGCCATGCCTAACCCGGTTTCCCAAGCCGGCATTTGCACGGCCAAAGGAATCGTCATAACTAAAAATACCACACCAATAGCTAATAAAGACTCTGACAGCATTCGTTTATAGGTAAAGTTAGGTTTATATATCGCATGCGCCAATATGATATATATAGCACTCAAAGCCAGCGCACTCCCGGCCAATCCAAACTCAAATTTTTCCATCAAGGTTGCTTGCATACCAAGCACCGCTGCGGGTAAGCCAAAAATCAATATATTATCCTGCCCTTTCAACTTTGCCTGGCGCAGGGTAAATAATACTGGGATAATTAAATAAAGAAGAAAAAAGAAGATTAAAAAAGGTTCCGTACTGCTAAAATATTCCGGCTTATAGAATTTACCCCCCCAAGTAGTACTAATTACAAAGGTAAACAAGAAACCCAGCAAATAAAGTATCCGCCAGGTCTTAAACCAGGCCATGCCAAAAACACCGACATTTAAAAGCGCATAATAGGTAAACAAAACAATATGATTACCAGAACTGGTGGCAACTAAGACCGGCGCTAAAAAGCCCCCAATCAATCCCAGCGTTGCCATGGCATTAGAGTCTTGAAAAATAGCCAAAATACCGGAAAACACCACCAGCATTACCATTAATCCTAAAGCTAGTACCGGCGATATCAGGCTAAACATTTTAGCGGCAGCAAATATCGTCATATAAAGTATTGCGACGCCGCCGCCCTGAAGAATCATAGCCGGAATCCTTCGTTTTAAACGCTGCTGCCAACCCAAAGCCAAAAGAAAAATCCCAACCAACGCTATAGCTCCCAAACGAACCTCAATAGTACAGGAAAAATAATCTGAAGCAAATTTAATAAAAAAACCCACGCCGAATAAAAGCACAACAATTCCAATTTTCATTATGGGATTACCAGCAGTGAAAAATTGTTTAAAACCTTGCCCGATATGATTGAAAAACTTATCTATAGCATCCGGTTCTTTGTTTTTTTCTGTCAGGACTAAACTTTCGGTGGTTAGAGGTGAGGTTGGCCTGACAACCGGTGGTTTTTGAGGCACAGGTATTTCCGGCTTGATCTCCGGCGCTGGCATCGGTTTTGATTCCGTAGACTTCACTTCAGGGAAAAGGTGGTTTTCTAATTTTGCTATCCGAACATATAACACCTTAACCAATTTCCGTAGTTCAGAAAGCGTTTTGCCTTGAATTACCAATACTATGGGAAAACCAATAACTAAAATTACCAAAGCGATAATTACAAAAAATACCAGGATTTCCATTTATGCCCTCACGACCTTTTTTTTCAAAAATTAGTTTGATTATAGCATTTATGTTGTCTGTCTTCCACTGTTTTTGTCAAGGATGTCGTAGCAAAGTGATAATGTCCTATTCTAGCAAAATAAGAATGTCCTATTATACACTATTGCCAACTCATATTTGGAAAGGAAGCTGGCAATGCGAAAGGATATTATCTTTATGAGCACTACAGAACTTAAAAAACTACATCTAGTCAAAAAAACTAATGAAAAACTTGTCTCTCAAGCCCGGGCTGCTGATGTACTCGGCATCACCGAACGTCAATTCAGGCGCATGTTGCATAAGTTTCGCCTCCTGGGTGAACGCGGTCTGGTTCATCAGCTCCGTGGCAGACCTTCACACCGCAAACTTTCCGAGGGCCTCCAACGTACGGTTGCGGAGATATATCAAAAAGAGTTTGATGGCTATCGACCAACCTTCTTTACCGAAAAGCTGGCCTCGGAATTTGATATATCCATCAGCAAAGAGTCCGTCCGTCTCATCCTGGCGGAACGTAACCTCTGGACCATACGCCCCAAGAAACTCAAACACCGTACCAAACGCCCCAGAAAACCACATCGCGGCGAACTGGTTCAAATGGACGGCTCTGTTCATCAATGGTTTGACGGTTCTGAAGGCTACTGTGTCCTCATGCTTTACATTGATGATGCTTCTTCTACCGTTTATGCCCGCTTTTATCCTTATGAAGGCACTATCCCTGCCATGGACTCTTTTCGCCGTTATATTCAGCGTTACGGCATTCCCATGGCCCTTTATACCGACCTTCACAGCACCTATCGCAACAACAATAAAAAACTTTCCCTTCCTGAACAACTCGCCGGCAATACTGCCGACACTCAATTCAGCCGCGCACTTCGACAGCTTTCGGTCAACCTCATTCCCGCTTTTTCCCCTCAAGCCAAAGGACGCGTTGAACGCTGCTTTCAAACTTTTCAAGATCGTCTGGTCAAGGAACTCAAACGCCTAAACATTTCTTCCCTCAAGGATGCCAATGCCTTCCTGGAGGCCAAATTTCTCAAAGAGCATAACCGCCTCTTTGCTGTTTCTCCTGCCTTGCGCACTGATTTACATCGGGGGACTCTTCCGGTTGCCAGGCTTCATAACATCCTTTGTATTCAAGAAAAACGTTCTGTTGCTAAAGATTTTACTATTTCTTTCCAAAATCGTATTTTGCAGCTTTCCCAACCTACCATTGCCAAGCAGGTTATGATTCATAAATTCTGTAATGGTTCTCTCGCCATTTCCCACAACCATCAGCACCTTAAATTCAAGGAGGTAACCCACAAACATCTCAAACCTGACAAGACCAACAAACTTCCTTTACCGTTTCAGGCTTTGGTTGATCCCATTACTTTAAAGGAGGTGTCTCCTCACCATGTTTCTTAAAACCGGACATTTCTACTTTGCTATTTTTAGGACATTTCTACTTTGCCTTGACACTGTTTTTGTCAAGGAAGGGATAAAAAAATGACACCATATTAAATGCTCTAGGAGTCTGTCAGGCTTAAGTCATTCTCCCCCTTTTGTAAAGGGGGCAGGGGGGATTTAATCAATAAAA
>CBDUZI010000066.1:0-17899 GCA_965371665.1 uncultured bacterium | reverse complement strand
CCCCTGCCCCCTTTACAAAAGGGGGAGAATGACTAAAGTCCGACAGACTCCTAGACCCCGGCCTGTCCTGCCCGTCCTGGATGATTTGGTCCAGGGGATGATTTAGTCCAGGGCTTTCGCCGGGGTGACACCTTAGTTGTCTTTCCGGCATGATTTCAGCCGGAATCCAGGCAAGCGATATAAAGTAACCAACAACTTACCGCACGACTGCCAGTTTACGCTTCTCCTCAAATGTATCGGTTTTAATGTGCACGATATAGACACCTGAACTAACCAGACGGCCTTTTTGGTTGACACCTTCCCAAACAGCCTCAAAGGTGCCGGCATCCACCACGCGATCCGCCAGAGTTTTAATCAGCTTGCCGCGGAGGGAATAAATTTTAACCACCACCCTTTGGGATTCAGCAATTTCAACCTCTATGCGCGCCGGCTTATTCACGCTGGGCCGCACCACATTCTGTTTAATAACTACCGGAGCTTGGGAAGCTATAGTTACGCAAATAGTAGGAGTAGTAGTCGGGGTAAGCGTAACCGCCGCGGTCGGCGTACTGCCATAAGGCGTAACAGTAATAGTTACGGTCGCAGTAATACTCGTTCCAAACGGTGTCGCAGTATATGTATAGGTGCTCATAGGTGTAACCGTGGCTATTGGCGTGCTTCCACTCGGCGTCGCCGTAAGGGTACTCATGGGTGTATGCGTGGCCGTTAGTGTACTTCCGAACGGCGTCACCGTAAATGTTACGGTAGGAATTAATGTAGGCGTCGCCGCATATAATCTCCCACTAAAAATCAAGCCTGTCACCAACACCAACACCAGCATTTTTTTATTCATTTTATTTCCCTCCCTTTCTAATTTTGGTCTCTTTCGTGCCCCTGGCATCGAAATAAATTACCGACTATTTGACTTATGATCCCTCCGGCAGGTTCCCGAAATAAGATTTTTTTTTATTTAATAACCACCAGTTTAAATCGTTGCTCTTCCCGCGCTCCCCGTATTACCAGCAAGTATATCCCACTCGCCACTTTTTTCCCGGATTCCGAAGTCCCGTTCCATTCAAAAACATAACGTCCGGATGACAGATTACTCTCCAAAAGATTTTTTACCAATTTCCCTTCCCGGGAAAATATTCTCATGCTTACCCGGCCGGGCTGATCCAGCGCCAACTCCCAGCGGGCTTGTTCGCCTTGGCTTAAATGGATTTTGTTTTTCAGCAAGCGTATGCCGGCCGGGATCGGCGTCCGGGATAAAGTTTTAACCGGCGCGGCACTGCCGGCTGCCAAACGTTTGGTTGAAGATTTACGGGTTACCACCGGCTCCTTAACCTGCTGCTTTACAGCACTCTGACTAACCAGGCGTCCGGACTCTTTTGGGAAGGCTTGCCAAACCCGTTGGGAAGCCTTGGGCATAGACCGGCTATCAATTTCCTCCCGCCTCCGAGGTTTTGAGATCGGAGAAGATACGGTTTTCACGGTCATTTTGCCCTTGGACCTGATAGCTTCCGGACTCTTCTTTCCTTCCGCCGGCAGAATGGATGAGCTAATTCCCTCCCTGGCCGGTATCCCGGACGGGGGCCCTGGCACAACATGAATAGAGTGATACGTTATCAGCACCAAACTGAGAGCCGCGGCCGCCATGCTTAAAGCGCCCGCCGTAGCAGGTAGTAATCTCCAGCGAAAAGGAGCCGGAACTATATTATTATTCGCGATTTTTGTCCAAACCGCGCTATTAAAGCCGTCTGATGTCTTAAGCCCGGATTCCCCCTTAAATACCGAGACTATAGCCTGATCCCAGGCCTGGGCCTCAGTGCAAGCTTGACACCCAGCCAGATGCTCATGCAGGCGTCTATTTGCCCGGGCCGAAAGTACCTGTTCCTTGGACCGGAACATTAATTTTCGCCATCTCCGGCAATTCTTCATGACTGCTATTCCCCTTGATTTAATCCTTGCATCTTCACCAGAATAGACCGCATATCCTCCCGCGCCCGAAAAAGCCGGGATTTCACCGTGCCGGCCGGCAAATTAAGAATTTCCGCGACCATCCCTACTTCCATCCCCTCAATCTCTTTTAATATCACGACCTGCCGGAAGCGGGGATCAAGTTGCGTAATCGCGGCGCGAACCATATCCTGTAATTCCCCGGCAACGGCTAATTCTTCCGGTGTTTTAGGCCCGGGATTCGAGATCCCGGTATTTTCCCTGAATACCTGACGTTGAATCTCCCATCTCCGGGCTGATTTCCGGGCCTGCGTATATATGTTATTGACAGCGATGCGGTAGAGCCAGGTAAAAAAACTTGATTGGCCGCGGAACTTTCCCAAATTGCGGTAGGCTTTGACAAATACTTCCTGGGCCGCATCCTCTGCCTCCTGTTGATTCCCCAGCATATATATTGTCAGACGAAATATCCGGTCCCGATACTTAGTTACTAAAATATCAAATGCGTCTTTTTCGCCTCCTAGAGTCCTGGAAATCAGTACTTCATCCCGGGCCCTTTCAGTCTTTAGACTTATATCGTGTTCGCAAGGTTCCCTTTTCATGATAATTATTTTGGCAAGGCCTTTAATCTTTTCAAAGCCGGTTTATTATCCGGTTCCAATTCCAGGGCTTTACTATATTCCTCACCGGCCTCTTTCCACCTTTCATGACATTCGAGCAATCGTCCCAAATTATAATGCAGTACCGCTTTATTCACGGAAAGCAGCTCAATTTCATATTTTCCCCGGGCCTGGGGAACCAGGCTTTGCAGCTCTAAAGCTCTGCGGAAACTTGATTCGGCCGCAACCGGATCATCCCGAATTTCCTGGACCACGCCCAGATTGCTCCAGGCGGCCGCATAATTCGGTTCCAAACCTACTGCTTCGGTCCAGGCGCGTTCCGCGGCATCCATACGTTCGGCATCCCGCAGAAGATTGCCCAATTCAAAATGAAGAAAAGCTTTATGCGGCGCTTTTTCAATCGCCAGACGATACTGCCGCGCCGCCCGGTCAAACTGGCGCTGCCTTTCCGGATTTTCATATCGCGCGGCCTTAATGCCATACAACCGGCCAAGATGGCGGTGGATATACGCATCCATCTTGTCCAGGGTCAGAGCCTGGTTAAAAGCCCATTGCGAAAGTTGAAACCCATTATCCAAACCAATAGCCGCGAAGAAATCAGTATGAACTTGTCCCAGCTGATCAAACGCCCGGCTGGAAAAAGGATGAACTACCAGGGCTTGTTCAAATGACCGGGATGCGGCTTGCAGGTTTTGTTTATAACGATGCGCTTCTCCCAAATCCATAAGATATTGGGATACCAGCGGCCGAATAGCTGCCAACGCCGCTATACTAACGATAAAAAATAAGAGCACCGCCATGATCTGCCGGCTCCAGGCATCCCAGCGGTGAAACCAGGATTCCGCGTTCCGGGCCGGGATAAATAATTCCCGTCTCCAATTAACCGCCGGCGCCAGAGCTATTCCCAGCAGCATCATGCCCCAAATCCAAAGGGCCGGCAAATGCCAGTTGAAATCCACCAGGGCTTGAACGCCGGCGCCGGCCAAAGCTGCCCAGGCTATAATCCTGGCCCTCTCTTCCCGGATCTCGGGCCCCTGCCCAGCCTTCGGACCGGCCGTCCGCCATTGCCGTATAAAATAAACCCTGATCGTCCAAATCATCCAGAGTAAAAATAGCAGACCGGGAATCCCGGCGATAGCCCCGAGCTGCAATATCTCATTATGGGCAAATGAGGCCAGCTTGCCGAAACGGGAAAGACCCCTTATATTCGGGAAACTGAACTGTTCAAAAGCCTGTTTAAAATTACCCGGTCCGAATCCGGTAAACGGCCGGCTCCAAACCATTTTTACAGCAGCGCGCGCAATTTGGATACGCTCATACGCTTGGGCGTGGTATTGATCCATTTGGCTGATACGGCGGCCGGCGGCCAAGGGTAGTAAAAAAAGACCGGCCAGCATTATAATCAATGCTAGGCCGGCCAACGGGAGGCGCCGAGGTTGCCGATGTTTAAGCCAAGCGGCTAATATGATAAGTCCGGCCAGGCAATTCAATGTCCCGCCCAAAGAACCGGTTGCCAGCAGCGCGGTGAAAATAATCAGAGAACTCAAAATAGAGACCATACGGTTGATCGCACTTTGGGAACCTAAAAACAGGGGAACTAGATTACTTAAGAGCCCCATGCTTAAAAAAGCCGCCAATAAATTGGGATTCGGCCACCAGGCCGTGACACGAATGCCCGGGTTAAGCAGGAGCTGAATTAATGCTGCTCCCGCCGTTAAAACGGCGGCCGGGGCGAGTAAATTTACCAGTAATATACCCGATCGCGGGGTAAGTACGGTGATCACATAACAAAGTAATCCGGTTATGGCCAGGGTTAATCCGGGAATAGCGGCAGCCGGGTGAAGAGAAACCAAGGCGGAAAAAGTGCACCAGATAAAAACCAAGCCCAAAGGCCAGCGCAGAGGAATTTTTTTCACCCACTCCGACCAGGAAGCGCTGGCCCTTGCCTGGCCGAGTAGAAAAACCACGGCCAGGGCGCCGGTTCCAAAAAATAAGACGCCCTCCACGATCAGGCTTTTGCCGCCTTTCCATAAAACCAGGAACGCTATCAGACACAATCCCATTTGCACCAGCGGCCTGGTCTGCCTGATAATAACGCTGTTTTCTCTATGCCAGGCATTTTTGAAACCGGCCCGGCCCCCGGGCATGATTAAACCTAATAGTGTTCCGAGAAAAAACCAGAAAATCACGCTGGTTTTGAGAAAATTCAAATCCACATCCACACAAGCGTGCAAGAAACCGGCGCTCAGGCCGGATATCAATCCCAGTGCCAGAAAACGCTGCGCCTTAGATAATGACCGGCTTAAATTTTTTTTTATCTGCAGGATAACCACGGTTCCCAGCCATACCAGCGCGGCCAGGCCGGCCAGCCCGGTCTCTGCCCACCGATGGAGCAGGATGTTATGGGCAAAGCGGACGTAATATCCCCCTTCCGCCTGGTATTCCGGAAAGAGTGAGCCGAATACGCCTGGCCCCACACCGGTTATGGGATGGTTCCATATCATCTGCAGCGTGCTTCCCCAGTTCATTGCCCGGGCGCCCAGGTCGGCTAACAAGCCTTGCGGAGTGCGTATCATGATCAAAGTAGACAAGCCGGCTAAAGTCAGAAATCCTCCGGCCAGCAAGATATATTTGACCAAGGAGGAGGATATTTTTTTTTCAAAATATTTTTTAACCAAAATCATGTAAACCACACTGCCCGCTGCCGCGGTCAGCCATCCTCCCACGGATCCGGTGGCATACAGACCCATCACCAGAACCGCGAGGCCTATTCCCCGGATCCAGATTGACCAGCGTTTTCCGGCAATATGCATCAGGGAGAAACTCACCGGTAATATCATGACTAAAAATCCAGAAAGTATGTTGGGATAGGTGAAAAGCGAAAAGGCCCGGAGCGAGGCCAAACGGCCGGCCATTTCCCTTTCCATAAGACCTTGGGGTGGTTTATAATTGAATAAATGCTGATAAGTTTCCGCCAAGCCGTGGATATGCTGATAAACCGCGTAAAGCGCCAGTAATAAACCGACGATTACCAAACCGCACATGGCGGTCCGGACACTTCGCGGGTTACGCGCCACCCCCATCGTGGTTACAAACAGCAGCAATAAAGCCAGTTCCTGAGCACAAGGATTGATGCTGACGGCCGGATTCTTTGACCAAACCAAGGCCAGGCCAAAGCTTGCCATGAGAGCAATTAAAGGCGGCCCGCAGGCGAGCCCCTCGAAGCGGCCGGAATCCCGGATGAAAATTATCCAGGTGGCCGTGGCCAGCAGCCAGGAACCTAAAATAAAAAAGGATACGGCCTTGCCTTGGAACTGGGGGGGGATTAAAAGCAGTATCCCGACAAAAGCAGTCAGGACCCAAAATAAATTTCTGCTTAACCACAGCGGATGCCGCTGCGCTACTGCCGGATTATTCATCCAGTTGAAGAAGCCATGATTTTTTTAGCGGCTCTTAACGCCAACAGGTAGGAATCAGGACCAAATCCCATAATCCGGCCGGCTGCTACGCCGGCAACATAAGAGTGATGTCTGAACTCTTCGCGCGCATGTACATTAGTTAGGTGTACTTCTATGGTAGGCAGGCCGACTGCCCGGATCGCATCAGGAATAGCAACCGAGGTATGCGTATAACCGGCAGGATTTAATATAATCACTTCCGCCCAGTCACGGGCCTTTTGTATGGCCTCGACAATCTCGCCTTCTTGATTGGTTTGCACAGTTTGCAGTTCCAGGTCCAATTCCTCGGCCAACTGTCTCATATCCTGATCCAATTCTTCGAGTTTAAAGGAGCCGTATATTTCCGGCTCGCGAATCCCCAGTAAATTCAGGTTGGGACCATGAATAACCAAAACGCGGTTCATATCCGCTCTCCCTTTCTTTTTTACCAAAGGTAGTCCATGGGATCAACCACCCGGCCGTTTTTCCATATAGTATAATGCAAATGCGGTCCGGTCACCCGACCGGTTGATCCGGAACGCGCGATCAGTTGGCCACGCTTAACTTTCCGGCCTCGGCTAATATTAATCTTGCTTAAATGACCGTACATGGTCATATACCCGTTATGATGATCGATTTTAATGTACTTGCCGATTGCGCCGCCCCAGCCTGCAGTAACTACTGTACCGGCGGCCGAGGCGCCTACCCAGGTTCCCATGGGGCATGCGATGTCTATGCCGTTATGAAATTTGGAAAACCCCAGAACCGGATGAATACGATTGCCTACAAAAGAGGTATAACGACCGCTAAGCGGCGATCTGAATAAAGCCCGCTTAGAATACAATTCACGCATGCCGGAGTCGAGATAACGGGGTTTAGCTCCCGGAATAAAGAGCCACATTCCCGGAATAACACCCCATTCGCGGTTTATGTGGTTGGCGGCCAGAATAACCCTCGCTTCTACCGCGTAATCCAGCGCAATGCCTGAGAGCGTTTCGCCGGACTTAACCATATGCAGAGAACCTCCCCGCGAAGGCAGTAAAATACTCTGACCGGTATAGCATATGATATCTTCCATGTGAGGATTGCATCCCACGATGGTATCCACGGTATATCCCCGTTTTTTGCCGATTTTCCAGAAATTATCCCCTGATTTAATACTATATTCCCGCAATGTTACGTAATCAGTATTGATAAACCTTTGGTAATCTCTAAAACGCCGGCTGGATAAAGAAATATCCGGATGAGAAATCCGCAGACTCTCTTCTAATCTGTCAAGAAAATGCGCCAGGTCAGGCCGCAGATTAAAACCATGACCGGAAAATGCCGTCAGACGTTCAGGGGCAAAAAAATGGCGTATGGATGGAAGACACGATATCTTTTCGGCCGGCAGGGGGAGATACATTTTAGATTGTAAAACACCATAACTGGCAAAAACCATTCCTATGGCCAGGACTCCCAAAATACATGGGATATAAAAAGCCACGGGCCAGGACCAACCCTTAAAAAAAGCCGGTATTTTACGAAAACCAGAGATAAATCGCTCGATATTCTTCATAAGCAAGGATATTAACATGGAAATAAAAGGCAGTCCAGGGAAAATTTATTATCGTAATAATACAATTTTACCCCGCTTTTCCTCTCGGTCGGATTTAATCACGTACAGATACACCCCTGAGGCCACTTGCGTTCCCCGGCGATTTCTGAGATCCCAGGTGGCGCTATCGCTCACGTCATCTTTTTTGATAACCTTTACCAGTTTACCCGTTAAATCATAAAGCCGGATGACGGCCGTTCGGGGCAGGTATTTAAAAGTAACCGCGGACTCGGCTTTATCCTCCACCCGAAAGGGATTGGGATAAACCACGACCGCATCCAGGCCGGTAATGACCGGAAGGGAAGGTGTCATGGTCGGCGTAGGCGAGATGGTCGAGGTGGGGGTAATCGTGGCCGTAGTAGTTGCACTATAGACCGGCGAAGAAGTCGCAGTCAATGTAATCGTCGGTGTAGCCGTCCGGGTAGGTGTAATCGTCAGCGTAGCGGTCGGAGTAATGGTTGGCGTAGCCGTCCGGGTAGGTGTAACTGTAACCGTCGGCGTACCGGTCCGGGTAGGCGTATACTCCAATGTCGGGGTCGGGGTGGGCGTCAGCCATAAATACTCGTAAAGCCTATTGTCCTCGGAGGCCGCAAAAATGGAATTAAGCCCTTCGGACTGGCGCCCCTTTCCCACGCCCAGACCGCGCAGACCGCTGCTCGAAGCCTGACCTATACTGACCCAGTTCCAATCCGTACCATTCCAGGTATATTCATAAGTATGGCCGTCGTTGCAGCCGGCATAAACCCGTTTAACGCCGTCATTGCGGCCGTGGCCAATGGACAGGCCACGGATTGGTTTTTCATTGCCGGCAGCTTGTCCCATGTCAGTCCTGTTCCACGAGCCGATCCAAGTAAATTCATAAACCCGGCCGTCATCATGTCCGGCAAAAACCGAATTCAGCGTGTTGCCGGAACGGCCGGCGCCTACTACCACGCAGTGATAATCATCCTTGCCATCGTCGACCTTGATTCTGTTCCAGGAAGACGCTTCATAGGTATATTCATAAAGGAAGTTGTTTAGACACGCGGCGTAAACCCGGTAAGTGCTGTCATTACGTCCGATGCCCACTGCGACGTCCTCGATATCATCATTGGGTGGCGTGCCAATATCCACAACATCATAGGTATAGGTCAAGCCGTTCCAATGGTACTCATAAATATGATCGTCGGAATTAGCGCCGTAGATGCGGAGACCGTCTGATTCGCCGCGGCCGAATCCGACCGTGCAGCGGTAAAAACCAGCGCCAGCATCAGTACCGGTATCTCTTTGCCATCCGCCGTTGTAGTAATACTCATAGATCCGGCTGTCCTGGCAACTGCCGTATACCCGCATTTCACCGTTATTGCGTCCCTCGCCAACGCTTACCCCGATCAGCTTATTTGCAACCGAAGCGCCGACAGTATCGCCCTCCCAGTCTGTCCCATTCCACCAGAATTCATATAGATACCCGTCATGATTGGCAGCATAAACATAAATGGTATCGCTTCCTTCACGTCCGGCAGTGACAGTTACATCCCGGAACCAGTCAGTACCGTTTCCCACCTGATTAATCTGCCATTCTCCCCAGGCCGGCAGGGAAATCCCGAAAAACAAAAGCAGACATATGGCCGGCAGCAATCTAAAAAATTTCATGTAAAAAACCTCTTTATGAAATTTTACCTTACCTTCATATTATATAATTTTAACATAAAAAACTATCTCCCATAAGCTTTTTCTTCGCCGCCCAGAAACCCGCGTTGACTCATATTAATGGTAACCCAAAACTTGAGCAATTAGTCTACTTCTTTATGTTGTCATTCCCGAATGATCTTATCGGGAATCCAGAGGCTTTGATTTTAAAGGAATTAAAAGTCGCTGGATACCCGCTTACTACATGCGGGTATGACAAAATCTACTAATTGCTCAGTCTCCCAGGTTACCACATTCATGAGTCAACGATTCACACCTTCGGTCACCTTTTATTATGAGTCAACGGAAACCACAATCTGCTTCGAACAAACTTAGAGAGTAAATTTCTCGCCCAAATAAATTTCCCGGGCTTTGGGGTTGGTAGCGAGCTCCTGGGCGGATCCGGAAAGCAGAATCCGGCCTTCATAGAGAATATAGGCCCGGTCGGTAATGGATAAGGTTTCGCGGACATTATGATCCGTCAACATGATGCCGATGCCCCGCTGTTTAAGCTGTTGGATAATCTTTTGGATCTCCAGAACCGCGATGGGATCCACTCCCACAAAGGGTTCATCCAGTAAAATGAAGGCCGGATCAATTACCAGGGCGCGGGTAATCTCCAAACGGCGGCGTTCCCCGCCGGAAAGCGTATAGGCCTTCTGGTGCCGCAGATGGGAAATACTGAGTTCCTCCAGCAGTTTATTCAGACGCTTCTCCTGTTCAAGGCGGGACAACTTGAGAGTCTCCAGCACGGCCAGGAGGTTCTCCTCTACCGTGAGTTTCCGGAACACGGACGATTCCTGGGAAAGGTAGGATATACCCAGGCGGGCGCGGCGATACATGGGCATGGCAGTAATATCCTGCGACCGGCCATTATCCAGCAACCTGATCTCTCCGGCATCCGGCTTAATAAGTCCCACCACCATGTAAAAGGTTGTAGTTTTACCGGCCCCGTTAGGTCCCAGCAGGCCTACTATTTCCCCTCGCTTGACTTCCACGTCGACCTGGTCCACCACGCGTTTCCGGTGGTAGCGCTTGACTAATTTATGCGTTGAGAGCGTGGCCTGCGTCATACTTATCTCCTGTTTTCAGAATGAGTATTATCATCGCGACCGATTTCCTTTCTCCCCGGAGGGAATGAAAACCGCCCGGGCCGAGCCTTGTGCTTCGTATTTCTGCAGCTTCACATTCAGCGTGATAATTTCTCCGTTAAGCGTGTCCTGCCCGCGTAAAACCTCGGGCAAAAAATCTTTTTTCCCTGGCCCCTGAGTCAGAACCAGCACCTGCCGTTCATGATCGTAGGTCATATTCCCGGCCGTGGCCGTGATATTAAGATAATGAACCACTACCTTTTCCCGGGCCACGGCCACATTGCTTTTTGCGTTCCATTCCATAGTCCGGCTGTAAATCCGCAGCTGGTTTCCCCGCTCGTCCCGGGTCTGCAAGCAAACTTTTTTCCGAATGGTTAACCGGGAAAGATCTTTATAGTATTTAAGCTCCCGCGCCGTAACCGTAACATCCCGCATATAATCGACCACCCGTATTCCCTGGCGCGCCAAAGCCAGGCCATCTTCTGATCTGACTTCCAGATAAGGAGTAAAAAGCCAGGAAGTCCCCTGATTAACCCTGACTTTCCCGCGAAATACCGTCACCCGGCCCTGCCCCTGGTAATGCATACGATCCGAGGTGATGTTAACCGGTTGGTCTCCGCCGGTAGTCTCCCGGCGTTTATCCGGAGCTTCTATCCCGGAATGGGATTTTTGGGCCGGAGTCTCCTTTTTCTCCTCCGAGACCGTCGGCTTCAAGGCTGGTCCGGTCCAGACCGCTCTCCAGGGCGCGCAGCCTCCAACTAAACCCAAGAGGATAAGAACCATGGCCGAAAATAAACTACCCCGAAATGAATTCCGGAGTATCAAATCTGATTTATTATTATAAAATCCCCCTAACCCCCTTTTCCAAAGGGGGAACTCAATAATTAAACATTTCAAATTTCCGCTTAGCATCCTCATTTCCCGGCCGGCACTCCCAAATCCCGGACTGAACGAACCTTGATTTTAACCTCCGCGAGAATCTTGATATTCTTCAATTCCCTGTCCGCCTCCAGTCCAATGCCGGTCAAGATGTCCTGCGCGCGCTCAACCGTAACCGGTAAATCGGTTTTAATCAACCCCGCTTTTTGATCCCAATCCAGCCGTTCCGTTCTGAGCGTCGTTCCTTCCTCGGATACCATAACCACATTCTCCTCGGCGCGTATATCTTTGTTATCGGTTCTTAAAAAACCATGACGGGCGGTCAAAGTTGAAACCACGCGCCCCCCTTGCCAATAAATAACCTTAATATCCAGAGCTCGGGCCGCGTTTTTCTTCTCATATATCTGGGCGGTCCGGGCCTGGAATTCCCACTCCGTTTCTCCGGCCCGCGTGGAAACCATGCGAAAACCCTCGAAAAAAAAGGTCGGAGCTTCCGCCCCCTGCATTATCGGATCCAAGCGAACCGGCGGCGGTTCCCGGGTACAGCCGCCTAAAGCTACAAGTATCACTAATCCCCAGAGGCCGTTAAATTTTAACATGTTTTATTTCTCATTCCCCGGCCGGCTCTTCCAGCGCGAATGAAACCAAACCCATTGTTCCGGAAAACGACGGACGTATTTCTCTATCTGCTGATTGCAAAGCCGGGCTCCTTCCAGCAAATCGTTCTCTTCATCACCTGTCTTCGGAAGTGCAATCGCGGGTTCAAGGTAAATCCGGTTTCGGCCGGAAGCCTGCCGGGCAATAAATACCGGGACTATCCTGGCTCCGGTTTTTCTCGCCAAACGCAGGATGCCCACCGGGGTTTTGGCCGGACGCCCGAAAAAAGGCGCCCATCGCGCATCCACGTCCGTATCCTGATCATTCAGAACACCCAGCAGCATGTTCGAGCGCAAACACCGAATAATCCCGCGAGTAATATTTCCCCGCTTAATTACTACCACGCCCCGTTCCTCGCGAAATCGGTTCAGCATCTCATCCAGGCGGGTATCATAAAGCCGCTGGGCTACCACGGCTGAGGGCCATCCCTGTTGGTTGGTGAAAATGGGGAGAATTTCCCAATTTCCCAGATGGGCTGTCAGGCAGATCACACCTTGTCCCTGGTTATGGGCGTTTTCCATATGCTCGCGTCCCTCCACCCCTTCCACCAAGCTGATGATTTGCTCCGTAGTGTATGAGTTCATTTTCATGAATTCCAGGGCATTGCGGCCGATAGAAATAAAAATCCGGCGGGTCAGGACAGACTTTTCCGGCCCGCTCATATCCGGAAAAGCCAGGCCGAGATTTTGGCGCGCTTTTTCCCGTTCCCGGGGAACCCAGGCATAAAAACATGCTCCCAGCAAACCACCCAGAAAAAGCGCGATCCGGTACGGCAGCCATCGGACCGAGAATTTCAAGCCCTTGAGGGTTATATATATTAAATTATTTTTAATCCGTTGCATTATGGCGTCCGAGAACTCGGGCTTTTACCTGGGACCAGGTACCTTGGGCGCGAAGGATTCGTTCTACTACTTCTCTGACCGCACCCTGGCCTCCGGCGGCGCGGGTTATGTAATGGGCGGCCTGCTTTACCTCCCTAACGGCGTTCTTTACGGCAATAAATAAACCGGCATATTCACAAACCGGAAGATCCGGCAGATCGTCTCCCATATATGCGGCCGCGGTATGCGGGATGCCGGCCCGGCGACAGAGTTCTTTAAAAGCCGGAACCTTTTGCTTCCTTCCCTGCATAACCAGTTCGACACCGCAAGTCTTGGCGCGCAGGTCTACCACCCGGCTTTGACGTCCCGAAAGAAAAGCCGTTTGCAGACCTCCCAACCGGGCCATTACCAAACCCAGGCCGTCCTGAACCGAGAATTGTTTAATTTCTCCGCCCCGGGCATCGAGTATGATGTCTCCCTTGGTCAGCACGCCGTCCACATCACAAACTAAAAAACGTATGTCCTTGAAACGAACCGCCCCCAGGGAATCTTTCCGCATCAAACCACCCCGGCATCCAGCAGATCCAGAAAATGCAGGATCCCCCGGAGATGCTTTTTGTTATCCACTATCAGAAGAACAAAGATACGGTTATCCTGCATGACCCGGACCGCTTTGATCGCCAACTCATCTTCACGTAAAACAATGGGCTTAGTGGTCATGACCTTCCGGATAATTAACGGCACGGTCATCTTCCCGCGCTCCAGCAAGCGGCGTAAATCCCCGTCCGTAAAAATCCCGGCCAATCGTCCCTGGTCATTCACTACGCCCACGCAGCCAAAGCGCTTGCGCGTCATTTCATGAATCGTGTTCTCCAGCGTGGAATTAACCCGGACCCGCGGAATAGCTGAGCCCGTATGCATGATATCCTTGATTTTTATCAAGCGCTTGCCCAGATCCCCGCCGGGGTGCAGTTGGGAAAAATCCTCAGGTTTAAATTGACGCCGGTTCATCAAGGCTACTGCCAGGGCATCACCCATGGCCAGTACCGCAGTAGTGCTGGCCGTAGGCGCTAAACCGAGCGGGCAGGCCTCTTCCTTCACGCCTACGCTCAACACCACCTCGGCATGAACAGCCAGGACGCTGGCAAGGTCGCCCGTCATGGCTATCAAATTAACCCCCAGACGTTTCATCTGGGGCAACAGCCTGACAAGTTCTTCCGTTTTTCCGGAATTAGAAATGGCCAGTACGATATCTTGGCGTACCAGCATACCGAGATCTCCGTGCAGCGCTTCGGCGGCATGCAGAAAAATAGCCGGAGTACCCGTGGAAGCCAGCGTAGCGGCAATTTTCTGTCCGATCACTCCGGATTTGCCTAAACCGGTAACTACTACCCGGCCCGGGCAGGCATAAATCAACTCCACGGCTCTTTCGAACTCCGGGCCAACTTGCCGAATTAAATCCTTAATCGCCCTGGCTTCAATGCTAAGCACGCGCCGGGCGTCTTTAATAACTGGGGAAAGAAAACGTCGGGTGGCCATTACTCAACATACAATAGGCGGGCGCAATTATCACAGCAGAGCAATTCACGATACTTCTGCAATTCTATCACGGCCTGGGGCCGGATCGCCAGGCGGCATCCGGTGCAAATATTATTCTCGATCTTAACTAAGGCCCGGCCGCCCTTGGCCTCCCGCAAACGGCAATAACGGTCCAAATAAACCGGTTTAACCTCTTGGGATGAACTATCCCATTGCGCCTGCAAATCGTCAATTTCCTTTTCCCAGCCGCTGATTTCCCTCTGGATCTCATCCTTAAGCGCCGTCCCGCTTTGCTCCTCCCCGGCCAACGCTTTTTCGGCCTGATCAATTCCGGCCAGCAGATCATCCTCAGCCATCATCATTTCCAGAATCCGTTCCTCTAAAAGGCTGTTCGCCTGCTTGTGCTGCTTGATTTCAGAAGCCAGCGTATTGTAGGCCTCGTTGGTTTTCACCTCGAACAATTGCCCCCCCAGCTTCTGGACAAGCGCTTGTTTTTCCTTAAGGGAGAGTTCCACGCCATGGCGCTCCTTTCTTAACTGCTCTAATTCCCGCTTCCGGCCGGTCAGAGCATCCCTCTCTTCCCGTAGTCTTCCCTCTTCCGTTTCAATTTTTTCTTTTAAACCCTTTATCTGACTGCGCAGGCAGATCATCTTTTCATCCTGCTTCTGCAAGTGAATCAGAATACCAAGCTGAGTTTTTAACATCTGGGCGTTCTCGGTCAAAGGCTGATTCACCCCGCTGCCTCCCGTATATAACTGTGAATTTTAAAACCGGAAGTAGACCGCAGGGGCGCAAAACTTCCATTCGTGCCATTTCTTTAATGCTTTGGTTTTTATCGCCTGTTCAACTGCTCTGAATTTCGCCAAAGGCGAAATTCATGGTGGGCGGAAAAGGACTTGAACCTTCGACTTCCACCATGTGAAGATGGCACTCTAACCAACTGAGTTATCCGCCCGTTTTTATCAAGGTGTGATAATACAATATGGAAATTCACCCCGTCAAGGAGAAAAATAAAATGAGAGTTGTACAATTGATGTTCTAACGGAGAATTGTTCTAGGCAAAAGGCTTTGAACAGTTGAGCAGTAGAACAGTTGACCGCAGGTGCACAAAATTTCAATTCCCGCCATTTCTTCATGCTTTAGTTTTTTTTACTGTTCAACTGTTCTGCTGTTCACCGGCTCTGAATTTCGCCAAAGGCGAAATTCATGGTGGGCCCTGCTGGATTCGAACCGGCAACCAACGGATTATGAGTCCGCTGCTCTAACCGTTGAGCTAAGGGCCCAATCATTTTGCCCGGCGCAAATATCAAAAACCAGGCCTCGCGTAACCAAGCACTGAGAAGCTGTGAAAGAATTAATTTATATTGATATTCCCCTCCCTTGAGAGACTGTGTCATAACTCTGTTTTTTAGCAAGTTCACTAAGTTTGTCATTTCGAGGCGTAGCCGAGAAATCTCCAAACACCCTTTTAAATTAAGCATTTTCGTGGAGATTCCTCACTACGTTCGGAATGACAAAGTAACACAAATACCTCTGGAAATCGGTTATGACACAGTCTCTGAGGGGAGAGGAAGAGACTTGTTGAGTTTATAACAAAATTGAATTTTTTCACAGCTTCTAAATTACAACAACCTTCCCGCTAGGCTTAATCCAAATAACCTTTGAGCTTCCGGCTGCGCGAAGGATGGCGGAGTTTACGCAGGGCTTTAGCTTCGATCTGGCGCACGCGCTCCCGGGTAACATTAAATATATTTCCCACCTCTTCCAGGGTATGCGGATAACCGTCACCGATGCCGAAACGCAGACGCAGCACCTCCGCCTCCCGTTCCTTCAAGGTATGCAAAATCTTACGGATTTGCTCCTGCAGCAGAAGGAAAGCCGCCGCATTAGCGGGCGAAACCACTTCCTTGTCCTCGAGAAAATCTCCCAGATGGGAATCCTTTTCCTCTCCAATCGGGGTTTCCAGGGAGATAGGCTGCTGAGCGATTTTCAAAATCCCCCGGACTTTTTCCACCGGCATCACCATTTTCTTGGCAATCTCTTCCGGCATTGGTTCACGCCCATGCATTTGAACCAGCTCCCTGGAGACTTTGATCAACTTATTAATCGTCTCTATCATATGGACGGGAATCCGGATAGTCCGGGCCTGATCGGCAATCGCCCGGGTAATGGCCTGCCGAATCCACCAGGTGGCATAGGTGGAAAATTTATAACCTCTCCGGTACTCAAACCGTTCGACCGCCCGCATCAACCCGATATTGCCTTCCTGAATCAAATCCAGGAACTGAAGACCGCGATTAGTATACTTTTTGGCTATGGAAACCACCAGACGCAGGTTGGCCTCCACCAGTTCCATGCGAGCATCATAGGCCGCCGCTTCTCCCTCAGCGAGTTCGCGGCTTAGTTCAATCAATCCCCCGGCGTTCATCTCGGCTTCATGCTCGATTCGCTGCCAGTGCCGGACCTCATCCTGATATTGCTTGATAAGCATCTGCCATTCTTCCGCTTTAAACCTGGTCTCCCGCTCCAGCTTTTTTATTTCCTGGGGGCTGCCCTTCAAGGCTTTAGTCACGGTTTTTAATTGATCGGTTTCGACCCGATGCTTTTCCAGTAAACGTCGGACGTTCCGCGTGGATGATTTTAAATTTTCCGCCAGGCCTTTAATCCTATCTATCAATTTGGCCATTTCTTTGGCGTTTAAGTTAATATTTTTCAGACCTCTAAAGCGTTTGGCACTCGCCTGAGAACACTGTTTCTCCAACTGGCGTCTCTGGCTTTCGCCCAGCTTGGAGTTTTCCAAACGGAGCATTATTTTTTTCATTAGCTGATCATTCTTTAAAGCCGCCTTCATCTCCCGCTTCACCCGGACGCTCATACTCCGCTCTACGGAGGGGGCGATTTCACCTTCGATGTGATGCTTGACGATTCCGCAAACCGCAATTTTGCCCTGTGTCAACTTATCGTGCAAAACCTGTATTTCCCGCCTGGTCAAGGGAGCTTCCAGCACAGCTTTTTCGATCCGCAACTCCTGCTCTTCGATTCGCTTGGCCAGCCTGACTTCCTGCTCGCGCGTCAGCAGCGGAACCCTCCCCATCTCATGCAAATACATCCGGACCGGATCATCAGAACGGGTTTCCTCGCTCATGGCATCCTTGGGTGTTTCATGCTCCGCTTCTTCGAATTCACCGATGATTGAACCCTGATCTTCAGATTTATCATTCCGGTCGGCATCCACAATTTCGATGTCATTCTCACCCAGCATGATAAGAATGTCATCAATCTGATCAGAAGAAACAATATCGGAAGGCAGTAGATTGTTGACATCGTTGTAAGTCAAATAGCCTTTTCTTCGGCCTTTTGCGAGCAGTTGTTCGACTTCGCCGGGATTAATTACTTTCCGGTGCATTTCTTTAGCCATCTGCGCAAACCTCTTTCCTTAAAAAACTATAACTATATTAGACTTCCTGTTTCCCATACGTTAATACTTCATGTTGTTTTTTTTATATTTCTCGAAAGCTGAACTTTGCTACGCACTATGAACAAATATACTACCGCAACTCCCACGACTCTCTCGGCTAGGCGTCTGTCGGACTTAAGTCTTTCTCCCCCTTTTGTAAAGGGGGCAGGGGGATTTAATCAATAAAACGCCCGCTTT